>NZ_JAAGOU010000045.1:0-27661 GCF_010500775.1 Salipiger sp. PrR002 | reverse complement strand
AGCCCCCTACTTCTAGCAGCGCCGCAGGTCGTGCGGCGGGGGCAGCGCCCCCTCTCCCTCAGCCTTTCTTGGCCTTGCGCGGCTTCACCGTGCCCGCTTTTTCCGCAAGGTCGCGAGCGATGGCGAAGGCGCCCTTGATCTTGTCCACATCATTGGCCCAGTCGCGGCGGACGACGATCTTATTGTCCTTGATCTTCGCCAGACCGTTCTGCGCCTGAATGAATTCCACCAGCCCCTCGGGCTTGGCGAATTTGTCGTTGTGGAACTGGATCGTCGCGCCCTTGGGGCCGCCGTCGAGCTTGGCGATCCCGGCGCGTTTGCACATCGCCTTGATCCGCACCACCAGCATCAGCGTGTTGACCTCTTTCGGCAGCTTGCCGAAACGGTCGATCAACTCCGCGGCGAAGCCCTCAAGCTCGACCTTGGTGGTCAGCTCCGACAGGCGGCGGTAGAGGCCGAGGCGCACGTCGAGATCGGGCACATAATCCTCGGGGATCAGCACCGGCACACCGAGGTTGATCTGCGGTGCCCATTGCCCGTCATCGTCGGTGAGCCCTTCGAGCTGGCCCGACTTGATCTTGGCGATCGCCTCTTCGAGCATCGACTGGTAAAGCTCGTAGCCCACGTCGCGCATCTGGCCTGATTGTTCCTCGCCCAGAAGGTTGCCGGCGCCGCGAATGTCGAGGTCTTGGCTGGCGAGCGTAAAGCCCGCGCCCAGCGTGTCGAGCGAACCCAGCACGCGCAGGCGCTTCTCGGCGCTGTCGGTGAGCTTGGTGCGCGGCTTGGTGGTCAGATAGGCATAGGCGCGGGTCTTGGAGCGCCCGACACGGCCACGGATCTGATAAAGCTGCGACAGGCCGAACATATCGGCGCGGTGCACCACCATCGTGTTGGCGGTGGGAATGTCGAGGCCCGACTCGACAATGGTCGTTGCCAGCAGCACGTCGTATTTGCCGTCGTAGAAGGCGTTCATTCGGTCGTCGAGTTCGCCCGCCGCCATCTGGCCATGCGCCACGACGAAGGAAACCTCGGGCACCTGTTCGCGCATGAATTCTTCTATTTCGGGAAGATCCGAAATGCGCGGCACCACAAAGAAGCTCTGGCCGCCGCGGTAATGTTCGCGCAGCAGCGCCTCGCGGATGGTCACCGGATCGAACTCGGACACATAGGTGCGGATCGACAGCCGGTCCACGGGCGGCGTGCCGATGATCGACAGATCGCGCACGCCCGAAAGCGAGAGTTGCAGCGTGCGCGGGATCGGCGTCGCGGTCAGCGTCAACACATGGATGTCCGAGCGCAGCTGCTTCAGCCGTTCCTTGTGGCCAACGCCGAAATGCTGCTCTTCGTCGATGATCAGCAGCCCAAGATTGTTGAAGCGGATGTTTTTCGAGAGCAGCGCATGGGTGCCCACGGCGATGTCCACCGTGCCTTTGGAGATGCCGTCGCGGGTCTTGGCGGCATCGCCCGAGGTGACGAAGCGCGACAGCGGCGCGACGTTGAGCGGGAAGCCCCGGAAGCGCTCGGCAAAGCTCTTGTAGTGCTGGCGCGCGAGCAGCGTCGTGGGGGCGATCACCGCCACCTGCACGCCGGACATGGCGGCGACGAAGGCGGCGCGCATCGCCACCTCGGTCTTGCCGAAGCCGACGTCGCCGCAAATCAGCCGGTCCATCGGGTTGCCGCTGGTCATATCCGCCAGCACATCCTCGATGGCGCTCATCTGGTCGTCGGTCTCATTGTAGGGAAAGCGGGCGCAGAAGCTTTCCCACGCACCGGGCGGCGGGTCGATGATCGGCGCCTTGCGCAGGGCGCGCTCGGCCGCCACGCGGATGAGCTTGTCGGCCATCTCGCGGATGCGTTCCTTGAGACGCGCCTTCTTGGCCTGCCATGCGCCGCCGCCAAGCTTGTCGAGCAGCCCCTCGTCATGGCCGTAGCGCGACAGCAGCTCGATGTTCTCCACCGGCAGGTAAAGCCGCGCGCCCTCGGCGTATTCCAGCAGCAGGCACTCATGCGCCGCCCCGGCGGCGGTGATCACCTCGAGCCCCTGATAGCGCCCGATGCCGAAATCCACATGCACCACCAGATCGCCCGGAGTGAGCGACTGCGCTTCGGTGAGGAAATTCTCGGCCTTGCGGCGCTTCTTCGGCGCGCGGATCAGCCGGTCGCCCAGCACGTCCTGTTCCGAGATCACGGTGATCTTGCCGCCGCTCTTGGGATCGCCCCACGGCGCGACAAAGCCCTGTTCCAGCCCCCAGACCGCCAGATGCAGCCCGCGCTTGCCGATGCGGGTGCCATCCATGACCGGGATCGCCTCGGCCAGCCCCTCGTCCTCGATGAGGCCCGTGAGACGCTCGCGCGCGCCTTCGGACCAAGAGGCGATCAGCACCGGCCCTTCGGAGAGCTGTTTCTTCACGTGATCGGCGAGCGCGGCGAACAGGCTGATGTTCTCTTGCTGCCGCTCGGGGGCGAAGCTGCGCCCGATGCGCCCGCCCGCGTCCACCACACCCGGCCCGCTGGCCTGCGGCAGCGGGTTGAACTGCACCACGCGGCGCGCGCCGACGGCGGCATCCCAGCCCGGCTCGTCGAGATAGAGCAGCCCCGGCGGCACCGGCTTATAGACCGAGTCGATGCGGCCCTTCTGGGTCATCGCGTGGCGGCGCGTCTCGTATTGGTCGGTGATGCTGTCCCAGCGGGCGATGCGCGCGGGGGTGATCTGATCGTCGATCAGCACCGGCGCGCCGGGCATATAGTCAAAGAGCGTCTCGAGCTTTTCGTGGAAGAACGGCAGCCAATGCTCCATCCCCTGCGTCTTGCGCCCGGCGCTGACCGCCTCGTAAAGCGGATCGTCCGAGCCCGCCGCGCCGAACTCGATGCGGTAGTTCTGCCGGAAGCGCGTGATCGCCGCCTCGTCGAGGATCACCTCGGAGACCGGTGCCAGTTCCACCAGATCGAGCTTTTCCGTGGTGCGCTGGCTGACCGGATCGAAACGCCGCGCGCCGTCCAGCACGTCGCCGAAGAGGTCGAGCCGCACCGGCCCTCCCTCGCCCGGCGGAAAGATGTCGATGATCCCGCCGCGCACCGCGTAATCGCCCGGCTCATGCACCGTGGGCGCGTTGGAAAAGCCCATGCGCACGAGGAAGCTGCGCAGCCCCGCCTCGTCGATCCGGTCGCCCACCCGCGCGGCAAAGGCCGCCTCGCGCAGGATCTCGCGCGCCGGAATGCGCTGCATCGCCGCCGAGAGCGTGGTCAGCAGCACATAGCGCTGCGGCATGCCATGCACGAGCCCGGCGAGGGTCGACATACGCGTGGCCGAAATATCGGGGTTGGGCGAGACCCTGTCGTAGGGCAGGCAGTCCCAGCCCGGAAAGCTCACCACCGGCATGCCGGGGTCGAAGAAGGCCAGTGCCTCGCGCAGCGCCGCAAGGCGCTTGTCGTCGCGGGCGATATGCAGCACAGGCCCGCCGGTCTTTTCGACCTCGGCAAGGATGAGCTTGGCGTCGAACCCCTCGGGCGCGCCGCCCATGGTGATACCGGCCATCTGGGTAAGTGACTGGGACATGCCGCTCAAATGGCGCGCCCGCCGCGCCACGTCAACCGAGAACGCCGTAGCCGAGGTTCTGATACATGCCCCACATGGCGGTGACGAAGATTGAGATCATGCCGATCACCTGCGTCCAGAAGCGATGCACCGTCAGCTTGCGCCACAGCGCCTCGCCGCTCAGGCGCCGGTTGCGAATGCGCTCGGCGGTGGCGATGCCCATCAGCCCCACCAGAGAGAGCGGAAAGCCGAGCAGGAAGAGCGCCTGCGCCAGTTCGATATTGTACCAAAAGCCGAGGCTCGCCAGCATGGTCAGCACCGCCGCGCCAAGCCCGACGACCCAAAGCCCCGCCGTCTCGATGATAAAGAGCCGCCGGTTCACGTTGATGCGCACCATGTCTTCGAGGTCCAGCGCCGCCTGCCCGCCCTGACGGCGCGCACGGCCCACCATGTCGTAGGGCACGCCCAGCACCCAATGGCTGGTGCTCGACCATGTGACGGCGAGCGCGATCCAGAACCACAGGTTGGAAAACGACCGAAGGTCGATGGTTTCGGAGACGAGGCCGGTCAGGTCCACGGCGTATCCACTTTTTCAGCCGGGCCGCTGCGGCCCATTCCCTTTTGCTCCGCGGGGCCTTGCTCGAGGCCGCCCCAGCCCGGCGCGCGGGCGGGCCCCGGCGGTGCCGCCGGTCTCGCAGAGGTGTTCCCTGCCCGGGCGGCAACCCTTGTGACAGGCGTCTTTCCATGCCACCCAAGGGAAACCTTGACAAGGGATACGAAGGACACGCCCGATGAAACCCGTGATTGCCGCCTTTCCTGCCACACGTCTGCGCCGGTTGCGCAAATCCCCCGCGATCCGCGCCCTGACGCAGCAGACCCAGCTCACGCCCGGCGATTTCATCTGGCCGGTCTTCGTGCGCGATGGCGAAGGCATTTCGGAGCCCATCGCCTCGATGCCCGGGGTGAACCGGCTGTCGGTGGACAAGGTGGTCGAGGCCGCGCGCGAGGCGCATGCGCTCGGCATCCCGGCGATCTGCCTCTTTCCCTATACCGATCCGTCGCTGAAGACCGAGGATTGCGCCGAGGCGTGGAACCCCGAGAACCTGTCGAACCGCGCCACCCGAGCCATCAAGGACGCGGTGCCGGATATCGCGGTGATGACCGATGTGGCGCTCGATCCTTACAATATCACCGGCCATGACGGCTTTATCGAGAATGGCGAGATCGTCAACGACCGCACCGTCGAGGCGCTGGTGAAACAGGCGCTGAGCCAGGCCCGCGCCGGGGCCGACATCATCGGGCCGTCGGACATGATGGACGGGCGCATCGGCGCGATCCGCTCCGAGCTGGAGCGCGAAGGCTTCCAGAACGTACTGCTGCTGACCTATGCGGCGAAATATGCCTCGGGCTTCTACGGACCCTTCCGCGATGCGGTGGGCGCCTCGGGGGCGCTCAAGGGCGCGCTGGCGGGCGACAAGCAGACCTACCAGATGCAGCCCGGCAATTCCGACGAGGCGATGCGGCTGATCGAGCGCGACCTGCTCGAAGGCGCCGATATGATCATGGTCAAGCCCGGCATGCCCTATCTCGACATCTGCCGCCGCGCCAAGGATATGTTCGGCGCCCCCACCTTCGCCTATCAGGTGTCGGGCGAATACGCGATGCTGGCCGGCGCCTTCGAGAACGGCTGGCTCGACCGCGACAAGGTCATGCTCGAGAGCCTGATCGCCTTCAAACGCTCGGGCTGCGACGGGGTGCTGACCTATTTCGCCCCCGCCGCTGCGCGTTTGCTCAACGGCTAGCGGGCTGCCGCCGCGTCCGCGCATGATCTAGTGACAGGCCCGCGCGGCCTGCCTATACTTGCGCCAGACAACCGGCGGGACAGCCGGAGAGTGAGGCTTGGCCGGGACATGCCGGCCCGTAGATCGACGAGGAACGAGCAGAATGAACAACACTCGACGGGGACTCCTTATGGGGCTCGGCGCCACGGGGCTTCTGGCCGCCTGTGGCAATGGCGTGGGCAGCAGCGGCGCCGCCACCATCGACGCGCGCGTCGATGCGACGCTAAGCCAGATGTTCGCGCAATATCCCGGCACAAGGAACCTGCAGGCGAAATCCTCGGGCATGCTGGTGATGCCGCTGGTGACCGAAGCCGGTCTCGGGCTCGGCGGCGCTTATGGCCGCGGCGCGCTGCGGGTGAACGGCGCCACGGTGGATTACTATTCGGTCGTCAAGGGATCCGGCGGGCTGCAGATCGGCGCCCAGCAATACGCCCATGTGCTGTTCTTCATGACCGAGGAATCGCTGATGAACTTCCGCCGCTCGCCGGGCTGGGCCGCGGGTGCGAACATCGAATACGCGATCCCCGAGGGCGGCGAGACGCTGGCGGCAGAGACCACGACCTCGCTGGCCCCGATCATTGCGGTGATCTTCGGCAAATCGGGCCTGCATCTCGGCGCGACGCTGGAAGGCGTGAAATACACCCGTATCATTCCCTGATACGAAAGGGGATACGGGCCGCATGAGGGGGTGCTGCCCCCTCTTCGCTGCGCGAATTCACCCCCGGCGTATTTTGAAAGAGAAGAAGGGCCCGCGCGCGATGCCGGGCCCTTCTTCTCTTTCAAAATACGCATAATCCGGCCGCGCGGGTAGCGCCGCGTCAGTGGTAATGGAACTCGCCCACCACCTGCCGCCACTCCCCGCCCGAGAGCATCTTGCGGTGGGTGAAGCGCACGGAATGCAGCGGTCCCTCGATCTCGTCCTGCCAGAACTCGATGAATTTGAAGAGCCGCGGATGGTCCGGCGCCAGATCATACTCCTGCCAGACAAATGTGTTCAGCACGTTGCGATAGTCGGGCATCCGGTAGAAAAGCTCGGCCGTGGTCAGCCCATAGCCCTTCAGCATCAGTTCCGTGGCGCTCTGCTCCATTGGCTTTACCTCGCATGACAACCATGTAACAAGCGTGCCGCGAGCATTCTTAGTTTTCAACGAAAACAGTATGTTAGCCACCATGCGCGGTGGCTGCCAGAAATCGGAACCCGGCGCCATTGCGCCCAACACCTAGCATCTGATATAACTCGCTGTAACAAGATATAGAGAAATCACGGACGGGCGAGCAACGTGAACGACACGCCGGAAACCCCTGAAAACGAAGACGAAACCCCGCGCCCCGAGCGTTCCTCTTACGACGGGCCGGCGATCTCGATCATCGACGAGATGAAGTCGAGCTATCTCGACTACGCCATGAGCGTCATCGTCAGCCGCGCGATCCCCGATCTGCGCGATGGCCTAAAACCTGTGCATCGGCGCATTCTCTACACGCTGTGGGAGAACGGGCAGACCAAGTCCAAGTCCTACCGCAAATGCGCCACCGCCGTCGGCGACGTGATGGGCCGCTACCACCCGCATGGCGACTCGGCGGTCTATGACGCGCTGGTCCGCATGGCGCAGGATTTCTCCATGTCGCTGCCGCTGATCGACGGTCAGGGCAACTTCGGCTCCATGGACGGCGATCCGCCCGCTGCCTACCGTTACACCGAGGCGCGTCTCGACCGCACCGCCGAGGCCCTGCTCGAGGACATCGAGAAGGACACGGTGGATTTCGTCCCGAACTACGCCAACGAGCGCAACGAGCCTGTGGTGCTGCCCGCGCGCTATCCCAACGTGCTGGTCAACGGCGCCGAGGGCATCGCCGTGGGTATGGCGACGCGCATCCCGCCGCACAACCTCGGCGAGGTGATCGACGCGACGCTGGCGCTGATCGAGAACCCGGACCTCTCGTCCGAGCAGCTCATCGACTATATCCCCGCCCCCGATTTCCCGACGGGCGGCGTCATCCTCGGGCGCTCCGGCGCGCGCAAGGCTTATCTCGAAGGCCGCGGCTCGGTGATCATCCGCGCCAAGACCCGCATCGAAGAGCTGCGCCGGGACCGCTACGCCATCGTCATCGACGAGATCCCCTATCAGGTGAATAAGGCGACGATGATCGAGCGCATCGCCGAATGCGTGCGTGAGAAGAAGATCGAAGGCATCGCCCATGTGCAGGACGAGAGCGACCGCTCCGGCGTGCGCGTGGTGGTCGAGCTGAAGCGGGACGCCACCGCCGAGGTGGTGCTCAACCAGCTTTACCGCTTCACCCCGATGCAGGTCAGCTTCGGCTGCAACATGCTGGCGCTGAACGGCGGCAAGCCCGAGCAGCTGACCCTGCGCGCCTTCCTCACCGCCTTCCTCGACTTCCGCGAGGATGTGATCGCCCGCCGCACCGCCTATCTGCTGCGCAAGGCGCGGGAACGTTCGCATATCCTCTGCGGCCTTGCGGTGGCGGTGGCCAATGTCGACGAGGTGGTGGCGACCATCCGCGCCTCGGCCGATGCCTCGGAAGCGCGTGAAAAGCTGATGACCCGCCGCTGGCCGGCCGAGGAAATCGCGCCCTTCATCCGTCTGATCGACGATCCGACCCACAAGATGAACGATGATGGCACGTACAACCTGTCGGAAACGCAGGCCCGCGCCATCCTCGAGCTGCGCCTGCAGCGCCTCACCCAGCTGGGTGTGAAAGAGGTCACCGACGAGCTCGAAGATCTCGCCGGGAAGATCAAGGAATACCTCGAGATCCTCGGCTCGCGCGAGCGCATCCTCGAGATCATCTCGAACGAGATGATCGCGGTCAGAGACCAGTTCGCCGTGCCGCGCCGCACCGAGATCGTCGACTGGGCCGGCGACATGGACGACGAGGACCTGATCGAGCGTGAGGACATGGTCGTCACGGTCACCCAGTCGGGCTACATCAAGCGCACCCCGCTGGCCGATTTCCGCGCCCAGAAGCGCGGCGGCAAGGGGCTGTCGGGCGGCGGCCTCAAAGAGGACGACGTGGTCACCCAGCTCTTCGTGGCCAACACCCATACGCAGCTGCTGTTCTTCACCACCGACGGCATGGCCTATAAGCTCAAATGCTGGCGCCTGCCGCAGGGGGGCCGCACCTCCAAGGGCAAGGCTATCGTCAATATCCTGCCGATCCCGCAGGGCGTGTCGGTGGCGGCGATCATGCCGGTGGACCGCCCCGAGGATGACTGGGACGATCTGCAGATCGTCTTCGCCACCAACAAGGGCTCGGTGCGCCGCAACCGCCTGTCTGACTTCACCAACGTCAAATCGAACGGCAAGATCGCCATGAAGTTCGAGGACGGCGAGGACATGCGCCTGATCAATGCGCGCATCTGCTCGGAAGACGACGACGTGATGCTGGTCACCGACTCGGGCCGCGCCATCCGTTTCCCGGTGCCGGACGTGCGGGTGTTCAACTCGCGCAACTCCACCGGTGTGCGCGGCGTGAAGCTCAACAATGGCGACGAGGTGGTCTCGATGTCGGTGATCCGGCACTTCGACGCGACCTCGGACGAGCGCGCCTCCTACCTCAAGATGCGCCGCGCCATGGCCGGGATCGCCGATGAGGCCGAGGCTTCGGAAGAGGAGGAAGGCAACGCCGACAGCCTGCTGCCCGCCGAGCGCTACGCCGAGATGTCGGCGGTCGAGAACCTGATCCTGACGATCACCGCCAACGGCCTCGGCAAGCTCAGCTCCAGCCACGACTATCCGGTGCGCGGCCGCGGCGGGCTTGGCGTCACCGCATGGGAGAAATCCATGCGCGGCGGCGATATCGTGGCCTCCTTCCCGGTCGAGATGGACGATCAGATCATGCTCGCCACCTCCACCGGCCAGTCGATCCGCGTTCCGGTCGAGGGCATCTCGTTCCGCTCGCGCAGCGCCGGCGGCGTGAAGGTGTTCAACACCCGCAGCGGCGAGACCGTGGTCTCGGTCGCCTGGATCGCCGATCAGGGCGACGAGGACGAGGTGGCCGGTGAGGCCGATGGAGAGACCTCCGAGGAGTGATCCACGGCGCCAGCTTGAAAGCGATTGCGACGTCCCGGCCTCAGCATGGCCGGGACGTTTTTCTTTGCGTATTTGAAGAACAATGAACTCCAAGAGCCGGCAGCCCCCGAAGACTTTCATTGTTCCCAAAATACGCAATCTGACCGCCTCGCCGGTTCCGCCCGATGAGGGCTTGGCGCGCCCTGCCCGCATGCCCATATTGGCCCCATGCTGAAGTTCATGCCGATCCTGCTGGCCATCGCCTATGCCGTCGTCGCCTATCACTTCTCGGCGTGGCGCACCGCGCGCGAGCTTGATGGTCGCTCGACCGAACTGGCCGACCCGAAGCTCAAGGCGCTGACCGACCGGATGGCGGCGGCGCTCGACCTGCCGCGGATCCGTGTGAACATCTATGAGATCGCGCCGGTCAACGGGCTGGCGGCGCCGGATGGGCGAATCTTCATCACCCGCGGCTTCTATGATCGCTACAAGGCGGGCGAGGTGAGCGCCGAGGAACTGGCCTCGGTCATCGCGCATGAGCTGGGCCATGTGGCGCTGGGGCACTCGCGGCGGCGGATGATCGATTTTTCCGGCCAGAACGCGATCCGCGCGGCGCTGGTCATGGTCTTTGCGCGATTCATTCCCGGGCTCGGGCCGCTCATCGCCAATACGCTCACCTCGCTTTTGGCGGCGCGGCTGTCGCGCGGCGATGAATATGAGGCCGATGCCTATGCCGCCGCGCTGCTGCACAAGGCCGGGATCGGCGTCGGGCCGCAGAAGTCGCTTTTCACCAAGCTGGAATCGCTGAGCGGCGGCGGCGGGCGCGGCATGCCTGCGTGGCTGCTCTCGCATCCCAAGACCTCCGAGCGGATTGCGGCGCTCGAGGCTCTGGAAGCGCGTTGGACGGCGGTCGAAAGCTGAAGCCGCGCCCTGCCCGGATCAGGCGCGCAGCCAGCGGCGGCGCAGCCAGCGGTCGAGCGACAGCCACCCGCCTCCGGTCAGCGCGAGCGTGGTGAACAGAAAGCCCCAGAGCAGCCTTTGATCGAGGATCGGCGCGTCCGGCTGGCGGTCGAAGAGCGCGCCGATGGCCGAGGCGTCAACGCCATGGCCGATGATGTCGGTCAGGCTCATGATAATCACGAAGCCCAGCATGCCCAATGCGGCGAGCCGCGTGGCAAGGCCAAGGATCAGCAGCAGCGGCAGGACAAGCTCCGCCGCGGTGCCTGCGGCGACCACCAGATGCGCGGCGAGGCCAAGCTGGCTGGCGTCATAATTCACCGCCTCCATGGCGCGCGGAAAGATCTGCGCGTAACCGTTGAGCGAGAGCCCGAAGCCGTCGATCTTGGTCAGCGCCGAGGACCAGAAGAAGCCCGCCAGCGTGGCGGCAAAGACCGCGCGTCCGGCAAGACCAAGCAGCCCCGGCGCAGCGGCGAGAAGCGCGCGCTCGGCGCGCAGCAGATGCGCCTTCAGGTCCGGCGCGGCGGTATGGCTGAACACATGGGTCATGGGGTTGGGTCTCCGTGGGTGAGCGCTTCGTCTGCGGCAAAGGCACCGGCCTCGAACAGGCATCCGAAAATGGCGGCGTGATCTGCGCCGATGGGCAGCGCGGCGCCGAGCGGGGTGCCGCGGGCAAGGGCGCGCAGCGTGGCTGCCGTCCCCTCTGGCGCGGCAAGGGTCAGCACCCTGAGATGCGGGCGGCTGACCAGAACCTCTCTGGCGCGGCCTTGCGTCAGATCGGGCCGCGCCGCGTTGCGCGCCCAGATCGCCAATGCCGAGGGGCCGAGGGTCAGCACCCGCAGCGCCGGGTGAAGGCGCGGGCAGAGCGCCGCCAAAGCTTCGGGTGGCAGGCCCGCCAGCACGCCGGGTGCCAGCGGCGCGGCGTCAGCAGATTGGCTGGCCCCGCGGCGGGCCTGCTCGATGCGGGCCACATCCGCGAGGTAGGAGAGCGCGGCCAGCGGTGGGAATTCCGCGATCCAATCGGCGAGCTCTGCGCCATAGGTCGCCATCACCGGGCTGCGCGGCGGGTGCGCTTGCGCGAAGGCGCGGGCCATGGCGCGAAAGTATTCCTCGCCCACCAGACGCTCGACCACCGGAAAGGCCGCCGCGAGCGCTTCGGTGAGCGCGACGCTGACGTTGTTGCGGTAGACGTCATAGCGCCGCGTGGCCTCCGCCCCCGAGGGATCGCGCAGCGCCGCCGGGCGCGGCGCCTCGGGCGACAGAAGCGCGCTGGCAAAGGTTTGCGTGAAAGCGCCCGGCCCGCTCATGCCGCCCTCCGCCGTGCCATGACCTGCGATGCACGCGCGGCCTCGGTCTCGAGCGTGGCGAAATCGGGCACGTCATTGTCCCATTCGATCAGCGTCGGGCGCGAGCCGATGCGGGCGATGACATCCGCATAGAGTGCCCAGACCGGATCGGCCACCGGCGCCCCATGGGTGTCGATGAGCAGCGGCGCGCCCTGCCCGTCGTCCTCTTCGGCGTAGCCCGCGAGGTGAATCTCGCCCACCTCCTCGACCGGATAATCGGCGAGATAGGCAGCGGCGGAGGTGCCGAGGTTGCTGGCGGAGATGAAGACGTTGTTGATGTCCAAGAGCAGCCCGCAGCCGGTGCGCCGGGCCACCTGCGCAAGAAAATCGGTCTCGCTCATCGTGCTCTCGGCAAAGACCGCGTAGCTCGAGGGGTTCTCGAGCAGCATCCGCAATCCAAGGCTTTGCTGCACCTCTTCCACATGCGCGGCGACACGGGCCAGCGTGGCCTCGGTATAGGGCAGCGGCAGCAGGTCGCTGAAATAGGTGCCCTCGTGGGTGGACCACGCGAGATGCTCGGAAAACTGCGCCGGGCGGACCCGGTCGATCAGGCGGCGGAGCCGGGCCAGATGCGCGCGGTCGAGCGGCTCAGCGCCGCCAATCGACAGCCCGACGCCATGCACCGAGATCGGAAAGCGCGCGCGCAGATCGTCCAGCATGGCAAGCCGCGGGCCGCCGTCGACCATGTAATTCTCGGCGTGGATCTCCAGCCAGCTTACCGCGCCGGGGCTCGCGAGATCGTCAAAATGCTGGGATTTAAAGCCGATGCCAGCGGTGTTGGGCAGATGGGTCGGGTGCATTGTCAGAGCCTCCCTCAAGGCGCTTGGGGACAGGGGCGCGCGGCAACCCGAAGCAGGCCGCCGCGCGCATCGCGCTGGGGCGATCAGCCCTTCGGCAGGTCGCGCTCCAGCGGCTCGAGCGAGCCCATGCGGGCCATGCCATCGGCCATGGCGGGCAGGTCGATCTCGGCGCAGGTCCCGGCGGGCACCAGCGTCCAGGCGTTGCCCTGATAATCCACCGAAGCGGTCCCGGCGCAGGTGGTGCCGGGGCCAGCAGCGCAGCCGTTCTCGCCCGCCATGGCGACGCCGTAGCACTTCTCTTGCTCTTGGGCGTGGGCGGCGCCGGTCATTTGCGCGAGACCGGCGGCGACGGCACCGGCGAGGGCGAGATGTTTGCTGTGAATGGTCATGTCAGTCTCTCCAGAATTGGCCAGAATTGGCGCGCAGTTCTCATCGTCTGCACCGGGGTCTTCGGCATGGCGGGGGGATTTGTTACGGCGCTCGCGCTTCTGTGATAGTCTGGAAATATTCCGTGGGCGCTGTAACGCGGCGCCTCGCGCGCCCGTATGCGCAGTCAGATGCCCGAAGAGCAGGACCGGACCGGACGCCGATGAAAGCCCCCGCACGCGGACAGGACGAAGAGATCGAGACGCTGATGCGCGCCGCGCTCGGCGGTGACCGCAAGGCCTATGCCGCCTGCCTCGCACGGCTGGTGCCGCGCATGCGCGCCATGGCCGCCAGCGATCTGCCCGGTCAGCACGCGCATCTGGCCGAGGACGTGGTGCAGGAGGCGCTCTTGTCGATCCACCTCAAGCGCGGCAGCTGGGACCCGTCGCGGCCGCTGATGCCTTGGGTGCGGGTGATCGTGAAGCACAAGGCGATCGATGTGCTGCGCAAGACCCCGAAGGCCCCGCACGAGCCGGTCGAGGATCATCCGGGGCTCGGCGCCCCTGCGGTCGATCCGCTGGCGGGGCTGCATCTGGAGCAGGCGCTCGCGCGGCTGCCCGCGCGCGACGCGGCGCTGGTGCGTGAACATGCAGTGAATGGCGTTGACGCCGAGTCACTGTCGAAGGATTTCGATCTCAGCCCCGGCGCGCTGCGCGTGGCGCTGCACCGGGCGCTGAGACGACTGGCCGACGCGGCCAGAAAGGAGGAAGAATGGAAACCGATGAGCTGATCGCCGCGCTCAGCGCCGACGATGTGCCCGCAAAGCGCCCGAACCTGCTTTGGCGGATGGCATTTGGCGTCGCGATTTCCATCGTGCTGATGCTGGTGTTCTGGGGCATGCGTCCGGGATGGCCGGACGTGCTGCTCATGCTGCCGCTGCTGGTCAAACAGGGGCTTCCGGTGGTTCTGGCGGGGCTTGCTTGGGCCGTGCTGCGCGGCAGCGATCCCGAGGCGCAGGTGCCGCTCTGGCCGCTGGGGCTGCTGGCCGCCGCCAGCGTCGCGGGCTGGCTGCTGTCGGCGCTGTCGGGCGGCGACGTTCTGGGGCAGTCGCTGTGGCAATGCCTGCTGTCGATCCCGGCGCTCGCCCTGCCCATCGCCATCGCCCTCTTCCGCGGCCTGCGGCACCGGATCGAGCCCCGCCCCGCGCGCACCGGCATGCTTGCGGGGCTGTTCGCGGGCGCCGCAGCGGCAGCGGTCTATGCAGTGCATTGCGACGAGGACAGCGCCGCCTTCTTCCTGCTCTGGTACGGTCTGGCGATCGTTCTCTGCGGCTTTGTCGGACGGCTTGCTGGACGGCGCTGGCTGGGGGTTTAACCCCTCCCCCCTATAGGGTTCTCCGGCATTGACACAGGCTACCATCTTCCGTCGCGCGCCGTTTTATGTTAAGTACATTCATGGGGCATCTTCGGCATGCCACCCGTCCCCATAGGCTGCCGAACCACCGTCGGACGGGCCTCTCGCCTCTCCCGCCCAAGTTTTTCTCCATGCCCCAAACGGCCCGATATTCCCGGGCCGAGTCGTTTGAATTCCATTTTTCAGAGACGAATTCAGACCCCGAAAGGAAAAGCCATGAAGTCCCTTCTAGCCGTTTCCGCCATGACGCTGGCGCTCGCCAGCGCCAGCCCTGCCGCCGCGCAGAACTCCCTGATCGACCAACTCTCGCAATATGTGCCCGACTCGGTGATCAGCCTGCTCGACAGCAGTGAAATCCTCGACGCGTTCACCATGACCCGCAGCAGCCAGTCGGACCTTCGGGCCACGACGCGCGTCGAATATCTTGCGACCAGCGGCGCGGTGCCGCGCACCTATTCGACCCACCAGCTGAACAGCGTGGGGCGCTATCTGACCGATGCCGAGATGCAGAACATGTCGGCGCAGCACTTTGGCGACGCGCTGGCGATCATCGCCTCGAGCAAGCCCGAGGGTCAGAAAGCCGCGATGATCAGATCGCTGTCCTATCGCTGATCGCGTCATCGACTGAACGACGCCGGGGGCCGCGCATCGCCGCGGCCCCTTTTGCTGCAGCGCTTGCATCAGCCTAGGAACTGAGGCTTCATCGCGGTATGAGGACCACTCAATGACCCCAATGCGACCGATCTTCACCGCGCTTGCCTGCGCCGCGCTTCTCGCGCTTGGTGCCTGCGCTGCGCGCAAACCAAGCGAGGCCGAAGTGCTGACCGTCGCCTGCAGCGCCGGCATCGCCGAGGCCTGCGGCTACCTCTCGCGCGGGCGCTCGGTCACCGGCACGCCGCTGTAACGCCAATCCCAACCGTCGGCTGTCCGCCCTCCCAATTCGCTCGGTAGCGAGGTTGCGGAGCATGCGAGGGGAGCATTTCGTCATTTCGAACGCTGCACGGCGATTCTCTGCAGTGCAAAACCGTGTAAGACCATCACCCAGAACAGCCACGGCGGAAATTTCAATAAATTTAATAATTAATGAATTTTTGAAACTTACCCCCTTTGGGACGGCGTCTCCCTGAAAAATTGCGCAACAATAAATCAATTCAGACATCAAAAATCAGTAACAGATATTAACGAAACCTAAATATCAGGAGTTCTGAAAATTAATCTTGATTAGGATGCAACTCCAAATATAGCCGTTAGGTGTGTGGTTATGATTTCACGTTGAGGGCATCAACATTGAACGATCAGGGTTTTACACCTCCCGTCTCTCAATTGATTTCCGTCGTTGTCCCTTGCTACAACGAAGAGCCCGTTCTCGAAGAAACGATGCGGCATCTGCAATATCTCGCAGCGGATTTGAGCCTCCGGTACCGGTTCGAATTTATTTTCGTAGATGACGGAAGCGGCGATCGCACGCTTGAGATCCTGCGCGAGGCTGCGAACCGCTACAGCAACATCAAGATTGTCAGCTTCGCACGGAACTTCGGGCATCAGATCGCTGTCACCGCGGGCATAGACGCCACCTCCGGTGACGCGGTCGCGCTGATTGATGCGGACTTGCAGGATCCGCCGGAAGTGCTGGCGGAAATGCTTGAACGGTGGCAGAGCGGGTATGAGGTCGTTTACGGCGTGAGGGCCAGCCGCGAGGGCGAAAGCGCATTCAAGATCGCCACGGCCCGCTGGTTCTACCGCGTGCTGAACCGCCTTTCCGAGCGCCCGATCCCGCTTGATACCGGTGACTTTCGGCTCATGGACCGAAAAGTTGTCGACGCACTGCGGTCGATGCCAGAGCGGCATCGGTTCGTGCGCGGCCTCGTGGCATGGATCGGCTACCGCCAGATCGCGCTCCCCTATGATCGCAAGAAACGCGCGGCAGGGACCTCGAAATATCCGCTGCGCAAGATGCTTCGCTTTGCCACCGACGGCATCTTGTCGTTTTCATCAAAGCCGCTGCAGATTGCCACGAACCTTGGCGTCTTGGCAGCCCTGCTCGCACTCACGGGCATCATCTATGCGATCGTCTTGCGGGTGACCACGTCGATCTGGGTCGAAGGCTGGACGGCCATGATGATCGCCGTTCTTTTCATGGGTGGCGTGCAGCTGATTTCCCTCGGCATCATCGGCGAATATGTCGGCCGGATCTATGAAGAGGCGAAAGGGCGGCCGCTCTATATCGTACGAGAGCGCATCGGATTCGAAGCACCGGTCAAAGCCTCTTCCCGTGAAAGGGTCGATGCGTGACACTTCGTAAGTCGGTCCATTTGGCCTTAGGCGGCTCTGCATCGGTCTTCTTCATATGGCTGGTCCTGCGCGCAATCCCCTTAGCAGACCTGCTCGCCGTCCTGCGCAGCGCGCGACCTGTCTGGGTCATGCTCGCGGCGGCAGCCTTCGGCGTCGGCTATGCCTGCCGGATCTGGCGCTGGCGGCTCATGCTGATCTCGCATAACCCCGAACTGCGCTGGAGCCGCTGTGCGGTTCCTTTCATGGTGTCCATCGCCGCGAACAACGTGCTTCCCTTCCGTGCCGGAGATGCTCTGCGCACGGTCGCCTTCACAAACTGGCTCGGGGTTCCCACGGCGAAAGTCCTCGCCACAATGCTGGTCGAACGGTTGCTGGACCTGCTTTGCCTGCTCGTCGCGCTTGGCCTTGCGATGGCGATCTTTGGTGAGCACACGCCGGGGGCCGTCACGCTGATAAGCTGGGGCGCGCTGCCATTGATCGGGGCGAGCTGTGCCATTGTGCTCCTGCTGCTGTTTCCGCGATGGCTGCAGCCGCCGACACAGTGGGGCCTTGGCCTTCTGCACCGGATCGCACCAGCCGCCGCGAAGACGCTCGGCGTTCAGATGGATAAGCTCTTCCACACCTTGGAGACGCTTGCGCGGCGTCCCCGCATCGCGCTCCTTCTGCTTTGGTCGCTTCTCGCGTGGAGCTTTGAGGCCGTCGTCTTTTACGCGATCGCCTGCGCGCTTCCCGAGATGTCCGAAACTGCCGCCGCGTGGGTCGCAATGCCGGTCGGAACGCTGTCGACGATGCTGCCGTCGACTCCGGGCTATGTGGGCACGTTCCACTACTTCGTGATGAAGGCCGCAGAAGCCCTCGGCAACGCGGACATCGCCGCCGCCGCCTTCGCCTTTCTCGTCCATCTCGCCCTCTACATTCCCGCGACCCTGTGGGGCGGGTTCTGCTTTGCCTATTGGGCGCTGTCCGGCGCCAGCGGCATTCCGACGACCACCACCAAGGAAGCCTCTTCATGACCTTTCACAAGACCCCGCTCGGCGCTGAGCGCACCACAATCGTTGGCGGCGGCTTTGCCGGTCTGTCGTGTGCACTTGATCTGGCGCGGCAGGGTCAGGCGGTGACTGTTCTCGAAGCAGAAAACACGATTGGCGGCCTCGCTGGTGCCTTCGAGACGAAGGGCGAACGGCTGGATCGCTTCTATCATCATTGGTTCACCAACGACCAAGAGGTGATGGCGTTGATCGAAGAACTGGGACTGTCGAAAGAGGTCGTGACCAATCCCACCAACACCGGCGTGTTTTACGCCAACAAGATCTTCAAACTCTCGACCCCGCTCGACTTGCTAAAGTTCACCGCCCTGCCCTTACCAGACCGGATCCGGCTCGGCCTTCTGACCTTGCGCGCGCGGCGCGTCGAAGATTGGATGGCGCTCGAAGACGAGACGGCGGCGGACTGGCTGCGCCGTCTGGGCGGCGAGCGGGTCTATCGCATCGTCTGGGAACCTCTTCTGAAGGGCAAGTTCGGCCCCTACGCCGAGACGGTCTCTGCCGTCTGGTTCTGGAACAAGCTCAAATTGCGGGGCGGCAGCCGGGGCAGCAGCGGAGAAGAACGGCTGGCCTATCTCAAGGGGAGCTTTGCCCGCCTCGCCGAAACCATGGCCGAGGCGATCATCGAAGCGGGTGGAGAGGTCAGAAGCGCGACGCCGGTGGAGCGGATCGAGCAGGCCGGAGAGGGGCGCTGGCGTTGCAGCGGGCCTTGGGGCCAGATCGAGAGCGACAGGGTCGTCGCGACCACCGCCTTGCCCCTTATCGCTGATATGGTCGGTAGTTGGGCACCTGAGGACTACATCGCGCAGTTGCGCCAAATCGACTATCTGGCGAATGTCTGCCTCGTGCTGCGGCTCGACCGTTCGCTGTCTTCGACCTATTGGATGAACGTCAACGATACGTCTTTCCCCTATGTCGGCGTGATCGAACATACGAACTTCGAAAGCGCCGAGAATTATGGCGGCGACCATGTGGTCTATCTGTCCAAATACCTGCCGCACACGGATGAGCTCTATCGCATGTCCGATAGCGAGGTGTTGGAGTTCTCTCTCCCGCATCTGAAACGCATGTTCCCCGCCTTCCGCTCCGAATGGATCCGTCAGTCCCACGTCTGGCGCGCACGCTGGTCGCAGCCCGTGGTCAACAAGCACTACTCCCGGATGATCCCCGCTACCGACGGTCCCAGCCCCGGCTTCCACATTTGTTCGATGGCGCAGATCTACCCCGAAGATCGCGGCACCAACTACGCGATCCGCGAAGGGCGGAAGATGGCGCGTCACCTGGTCGGGCAACGGGTGTGAAACCGAACAGTCCCTACCAACCGCCCTTGCCGCTGGGCTACGCTTTGTGCACGGCGCTCACGCTTGCGGCCACGGTCGCGATCGGCCTTTGGCAGACACCGCTTGATCGCTATGCCGCGAGCCACGGGATGGCCGCGCTGCTGCGCACACTGGTGACCATCACCATGCCGTTGGCCCTTGCTGCGCTCAGTGGCGCGAGCCCGTCCTCGCAGCGGGCCTGGGGCGCTGCGCTGAGCGCCATTGCCGCGCTCACCTTCACCGGGAGCATCGGACTCACCGTGCTGCTTTCGCTTCTCGTAGCGCTATTGCTGCGACCTGCGCTGCGCACTCCCGCCGCCGAGGCCGCCCCACGCCGACACGCGCACTGGCTGGTCGCGTCGGCCTGCGTCCTTCTCACGGCGCTGCTGCGTCTTTCGGTGCTCGACGAGCCGTTCGAACGCGACATCATGGTTTACGCCATGGTCGCGAGCGGATGGCTCGACGGGCTGCAACTCTATGCGGGAATATGGGACCACAAGCCCCCCGCGCTTTACGTCGCCTATGCGGCGGCCATCACTGTCTTCGGCCAAGAACCGATTGCGATCTGGGCTCTGGGCATGGCTGCATTCACGCTGACCCTGCTTGGCGTGAAAAGAGTCGCAGAGCGGCTCTCGGGACCGCGCGCCGGGCTCATCGCCATGGCCATCTGGGCGGTTTGCGGCAATGATCTTCTGCTGCAGGCCAATCAGCCGAATGTTGAGGTCTTCCTCAATGCCTGCCTTGTCTGGGCATTGAGTTTTCTGCTGCCGCGCGATGGAACAGGTCTTTCGGCCCGGACAATCCTGATCGCGGGCGGCCTGTTCTTCCTTGCGTCGAGCTTCAAGCAGATCGCGGTATTTCCAGCCTTGTTCGTCGCCATGTGGCTGGTGCTACAAGCCTTGCGAGCCGCGCCACCGCCGAACCCGGCGCATCGCCTGGCACGTGGCACCGCGCAGGCAGCGCTGCTTGGTTTGCCGGGGGCCATGGGTTGGTCCCTGCTTTTTCTTGGATTTTATACCGCCGGAACCCTGGGCGACTTTCTCTACGCTGCCTTCGAGTACAACCAATCTTATTCCGGCTCGCTCTTCGGCAACATTGGCGCGGCCCTCCTCAGCGGCACAAATCACCCCTATTTTATCGGGGCGTTCTTCGTGTTGGTCTGGCTTCATGCACTGGCCGACAAGAATGAGAGCCATAGCGTGCTGATCGCCTTTTATCTCGGAATCGCGGTGATGGTCGCGGCGCCGGGAAAGGGATTCCCGCATTATTTCCAACTCATGGTCCCACCCATCGCGATCAGCGGTGGGGCCTTCCTTGCTAGAGCCATACCGACGGAAAAACTCACAGCCGCCTGCCTGATGGTCCTTGCCCCGATCTGGGTCAGCTTCGGCTATTTCACCTCTCCGGAACGGGTTGCCTTCGTGAAATACGGCCAATCGAGCCACGGCGGAGAATCCTTGGAGTCGCGGGAAATCGGCCTCTGGCTCTCGGAAAATTCGAAAGAAAACGTTCGGGTCTTGCACTGGGGCGCAGAGCCCGGCGTCTATTTCTGGTCGAAACGACCAACAAACTACCACCATGTCTTCAACTACCCGCTGTTCGATGGCCCACGCGCGCAGGAAATGACAGACGCTTTCCTGCAGCAGATCATCTGCAGGCCACCAGAGCTTGTGGTGTTCTCCAAAAAGCAGGATCGCATGGGCGGACCGATCGAAGCGTTCTTAGAATCCCACTACAGCCCGGCGGCAACAGCGCCGCGCTATGAGTTCTTCGAGATCTGGGAAAAGACGAGCACCCCACCCGCCTGCGGGCGCGCGGGATGACACGGCCGATAAGGCACAGGCAGACCGTGCAAAAAATCGACCTGAGTGTGAGGGAATGGTGGGTGATGAGAGACTCGAACTCTCCAGGACCACCAAAATAAGCCTCGAAATCAGATAGTTAACATATTTCCGCCTACTACTTCTGACCCAACACTATGCACCACTTGCTGTCAACGGCTCAAACTACATCCTGTTGGGTCTTCAATGCCTCACTCCACCTTTTGCGCCGGAGAAAAACCTTTCCAGAATAGTGGGTTGATGCGATGCTGCGTTGGCAGGCAAGGAGATACAGATGGCAGATGGCGAATCCTCAGGTTCGGGAAATTGGCTCACGACGCTAATGGACGGAGGGTTACCACAACTCGTTGCAGGTCCGGCGGGCAAAGCAATCAGCCGTTTGATAGGAACTTCTGCGGACATCCCGGCAGCCTATATTGAAAGCCTCGCACAAGGCATACGGGACAAAACCAAAGCTCGTAGTGATATCTCCGCTGCCATTGCAGAGCGAGTTGCGGACATGGCAACCGGCGACGCAGAAGTCATGGCCAGAGCCATGGACAGCATGTTGGCGCGATCTTACCGAGCACAAACAAATAAGGAGGCGGTTGCGAAGGTCGCATTAGAAGAGTTGCAGAACGCTCCGCCGTCGCCGGATAGTGATGGGCCCTCAGAAGACTGGATGAACAAGTTTGAGCGCTATGCAGAGGATGCATCGTCGGATGACTTGAGGCTGATGTTCGGCAATCTACTCGCTGGGGAAGTCCGGAATCCGGGCGGTATTTTTCCAGCGACCCTCCATTTTGTTTCTATGCTCGACAGCGAAACTGCTAAGCTAATAGAGCGAGTCCTACCTGTCTGCACATCCGACGGGGTGGCGCTAACCGAACTTCTCGATCCGAAGCTTTCTGTTCCTGAAGAAGCATTCATTGAACAGTCCGGTTTCTGGACTACAGGAAAGAACCTAAATTTGTGCCTCAACGAAGACGGTTATACCGTCCAAGTTATCGATGATGGTGGCTATGGCATTGCATTCAAAGGCTACCCCGAAGCTCCGATTAAATATAAAGCAGCATTGCTCTCTCGCGCTGGCATGAACTTGGCAAGCACAGTGCCGCACAGCTTCGACTATGATAGCTTAGTAAGACTTAGCCACACGATGCCTACCATAAAGAGAGTGTTTTTGGGATCGATCCGCACAACCGAAAATGGTTGGTCCATGGTCGCACCGACCGAATTTGACCGCGAAGGGAACAAGATCGAGTAGTCTGAGCTGTGAAGGCGAGTAGCCCCCCCCTCGGGTCGAATTGGACTGCGACTTGTCACATACACTCCGATAGCGGCGACAATGCCACTTAACTATTGCTCAGAACCCGGTAGACACTTCGCTCTGAAACTCCAAGCGTTTCGGCGATTTCCCTCCGGGTGCGCCCCTCCCCGCTCAGACGGTGCATTTCTTCGGCCTTTGCCCGTGCTGTGGGTTGGCGCCCCTTGTATTTCCCCTCGGCCTTCGCCTTGGCAATTCCTTCGCGCTGCCGCTCCAGCATGATGCGGCGCTCAAACTCTGCGATACCGCCCAGCATGGTCAGCATGAGCTTGCCTGTGGCGTTACGGGTGTCGATGCCCATTTCGAGGATTTCCAGCGATACGCCCTTGGCCTCCAGTCCCTCCACGATGCTGAGAAGGTGCTGCGTGGACCGAGCCAAGCGGTCGAGTTTCGTGACCACCAGCGCGTCCCCCTCGCGGCAGAACTCAAGCGCATCACCGAGCTTTACTCGCTTCGCCTTATCCACGGAGGAGACTTGCTCCTCAAAGAGCTTCTCACAACCTGCCGCCTCAAGGTCCCGGCGCTGGGCGTCAAGTCCTGCTGTCTGATCAAGGGTCGAGGTTCTCGCGTAGCCGATCTTCACTGTGTCACTTCCTTCTGCCAATAGTGTCTTTGACCTTGTGGCATGACGCCTGCCAAAACGTCAACCCCACTCATGTGTCATGTCATTGGCAGCGTCTCGGCACATGCCACAAGACCATGCCCAGTGGCAGGCTGCGCCTGATCTTCTGGGGAATCTGGTGGTGGGCTGGACAGGTCACCTCCCCCTCGATAAGAATAAAGGCAACCACACCAATGCGTTATCGCATCGCTGTGCAACGGTTGCGCATGACTGAGCAACACAGGAACTACCATGTATCTCGCTATCCCGTTCATTGGTGCCCTCCACGTCTCGCGCCACTCCGCCGTCCCCTTGTCCCGTCCGCCTTTCGTCCTCCGTGACAGGGAGCAGCACGGCTCCGAATACACGCTCGGCGCTGGGCGTTGGCAGGCATACTTCACCCCGGCCTCCACCATCCGCCGCTGCAACCGGGCATGGCAGCGCCAGCGCAATAGCAGCAACGGCTGAGGGAAGCACAGGCAAGGCTGGGGCTGGCAATGACCCCACCCCCTGCCGTCTACAACATCGAAGGGGGAAGAAGTTCCCGCTGCTCCCTTAGTAAGGGGTTCAGATGTGCGACCCCTAAAAGGTCTTGGGTCCCATGCTTCGGGTCCCATCAGCCTACTTCGGCCCGCCTACGCTGCCGGTTGCGGTCTTCTCCGTGGAGGTGGCCGGATAGCTCCAAGATGAAGGCGGCTGCCGTCCATAGCGCGGCTCGCCCAGATAAGCTTGCCCCGATGCCTTGAGCCTCGCCGCGTATCGCCCGTGGTCGATCTTAGTGATTGGGGTGCCCTTCCGCTTGTTGCGGCAAGGCTGGCCTTCCTCCGCGCCACAATCCGGGCAAGCCACCTTGAGGGCTTCCTCCTGCGTCGTCCCGAGAGGGAACCTCAGCGGCCTCGTGCGGGCCTCTCCGAACCTCACCCCGTGCCTGATCGCGTGGCATTGCTTGCGCGGCTTCCTGTGGCCTCTGACGCCTGTGCAAGGCTCTCCGGCCTCAGCCTTGCAGTAGGGACAGGCCACGGTTCGTGCCTCGGCTTGGGTGCAGTAGCCTTGCAGGTTGATCTCGTAGGTTCGAGCGGGTCTGAGTGCTGTGATTGCCATGCTCAAAACAGCGCCTCCTCGTCGTCATCCATGTCCGGGAAGTCAGTGCGCCACGCCTCGACCATGTGTTCTCGCTTCGCGCCCAGACACCACGAGAGCGCCACCTCAACGGCATCGATGTTGATGTCTGCCTCACGTCCGATCTCCTTGCCGAACTTCTCGTAGAGCTTCTCTGCCCGCGCCTTGGTCATTTCGTCGAAGTCCTCGTCTGTGAGTTTGTCTGCGGCCTCACGCCTCAGCAGCATCTGTGCCGCCTCCCATGTTCTGGGCAGGTCCTGTCCTGCCTCCAGCAGCTTCTTCCGTGTGCTGCGCATGTTCCCGATGGTGCCGTTTGCCACCTGCGAGTTCCTCACCAGTTCGGCCTTGCTATAGGCGCTGGGGCCGTCGTCCTCGCCGCTCTTGGTCTTACACACTAGCCGCCACGCTGCATCGCTCCGTTCCCATGCCGCCATCGGCAGCTTCGTCTCGCTGTTGGCCTTGAGGGCATACAAAACCGCATCTCGCTCTGGCCCCTCGTAGATGACCGCACGGATTTTCTGCCTGCTCGCTCTTGTGTGGGCTTCGAGGCGGTGGTGCCCGTCTATGATGATCAACTCGCGGGTCTCTGGGTTTCTCCAGACATCGACCGGCGGAAGCTCCTGCTTGCTCTTGAGTGCCCTTGCCAGCTCGTCGGCATGGAACTCGTTGCAGACCGTAGCGCGGTGCTGGAAGTCATCCGGACGTGTGTTGATCTCTGTCAGCTTGACCCATTGCGTTCTGACGCGGGTAAGTCCTTGTATTTCTTTAGTCATGTGTGCTGGTCCTGTGTGTCTTTTGGTGCGCTGGCCCTCCGTCTGGCCTTGTCCAATCTGGCCACCCTGAGGCTGGACACTTTGGCAGGCTCCAGCGACACCCGAGGCCCCGCCATTACAGCAGTGACCCCGGACGTCATCACGGACCAGCGGGAGCGGTGCATGGCCGATCATCTGCGGCCCCGTCGGCCCGCTTCTCGTCCACGAGGCACCAGTCCTCCTAATGGTGGGACCTGATCCAGCACTATAGTCCGCCGTGCCCATGGGAGCACCTTGCGGTCTCACAGGCAGCAGCAGATACCCTTCCAACCGCATGGTGATCGCCGTGGGGGCGTGGAATTTGCGCGAACATGTCCACACTGCATTGACCGGAAACTACTCGCGGCCGTCTTTGCCGATGGTGCGCTGCGCTTGAGCGGCAATGCGGGTTGCTTGAGCGTGCCAAAGGCCAGTGCTCCGACAAAACGCAGTCACTTCCCTCCACGAGTTTGCAATGTTAGAGCATCGGCCACCCAAGGGGCGAGGAAAGCTCACATGCACGTGGATGACGAAGACACCGAAGAGCCGCAAGGTGCCCATGTCGAAGCGGCAAGTGACGGTGCTCCGAAACCCAAAATGCGCAGGCGATCTCTCGGGAAGGTTCGGCGCGAACTGACCGACGAAGAGTTGGGCTCCTCCGGAGTTCAAAAGATGCTACTCGACGATTTAGATCGTCTCGAAGGCGCTGAAATCGACCTCAAATCGACATTGGATAAATTTCACCAAGCGAATACCAGTCTTCAGGTCGCCAATGACAGACTTAAGACGCATAACGCTTTCGAAATTCTCTCCACAGGAACTATCGCTATAGGCTCAGTCCTCATCGGCGCAGCTTTCAATTGGAAAGATGACAACATCTTGCTTTGGCTAATGATCATTCTCGGCGTAGCTTTGATAATAATCGGCGTTGTCGCAAAAAGGGTGCGGCCATGAACCTAGAACTCCGATCCCTCATCGCCCCCGGAGACTTGAAGAATGAGCGCTTAACTCTTCGGGCTCTTTCTGCCTTGGATGTTGGCGACTACCTGGTCGCTCAGACCATGCTTATCGACGACTATCCCGCAACCAGCTTTGATCACATGATTTGGTTTCCCTTCAAGTCAATACTTAAAGGCGACCTCGTGGTGGTTTATACAAAGTCAGGAACAAGCAGGGAAAAAACATTGTCCAAAGGGAACACCGCGCACTTCTTCTACCTCGACCTAAATGAGCCAATTTGGCAGGACGAGAATAAAGGCGCTATCGTTCTCCACACTCCAAGCTGGGAAAGCAAGTCAGCAAAGGAGCTTGAAAGAAAACCCTAAAGCCACCCCCTAATTTCCAGAAAAACACCTCACGTCCTTACTAAGAAATCAATCGACTTATAGGAATGAGGGGATTTTCTGCATCTCGTAATAGAGCCCTGGAAGCATAGCCTCGCTTTTGCCGTAGCCCTCTGCTGACTTCCCGCCCGATCGTCCAGTAATATAAGTCTTCGCGCTATCCAGCATCCCTGCTCTAAGAGCCAAGTCTTCGAATAGATGCCGCCAACCATGGCTGGGAGCCAATTCGCGCCGTGTGATTTTCAGTTCGCGCCTGATCCAACCAGCGACGTTCCCTTGCGAACGGTTAGGAAACAACCTTTTAGCTGGCGCATTGTTTGCCGAATAGACGAACTTGAGCAAACCTTCATCCATGAGGTCTGCGTGAACAGGCACGACACGTATACTATGACGGTTTTTGAGGGTCTTCCCACCTTTGTTCGTTAGCCGGTAGAACCACTCACCATCACACTCGAAAAAATCGTCGACCATCAGTTGCGCCAGTTCTTCGATTCTGGCTCCTGAATAAGCGCACATCCAAGGTAGCCACCTCAATTCTGGCTTCACTTCGTGTCGCGCTGCTTCGAGGACAGTGCGAGCCTCGCTCATGCGATAAGTTCGATCCTCGCTTCTAACACCTTGCCGCTGAGGGAGTTCGACAAGGTCCAGCGGGTTGCGATCAGGGAACAACTCTCCGAGTGCATGTCGTCTCGCCCACTCCACAACCGTGCGTAGGTTCTGCAAGCGCTGCGCAATAGTAGAGTTCGATAATTTCCCTTCGTCTAAGAGCGCCCTCTTCCAATCGTCTGCTTGCCGTGCAGTGACAGTTTCGATTCGCTTACTGTTCCGGAAGGTCGCGAACTCATCAGAAGATCGCCTATACTTCCGTGCCGCGCTGTCAGACATCGGCTTCGCGTCTCGCCCTGCGGCGCGGCGCTTTATCTCAACATCGATCACTCCACCGAAAGTCGAGCCTTGGCCTTCACGCACTGGCTGGACACCTGTCCGCGACTTCGGCGCGTAGGCCGGGTATTTTTTCTCCGTCCCCGTTTCTGAATAGTCGCCTTTCGCCCGTGCGGCATTCAGGCGTGTCACATCCTCCATAGCGACGGCAACGCGTTCCAGCACCTTGCGTCGCGATACCTCATCAACGAGGAGACCGTGCTTCCTTAGCGCAGCGTCTGCCAGTCCTCCGAAGCGGCTTTCAATGTCGGCGGCTCTGGTTTCCGCTGTCGGCACCGCCAATGGATGGTTACGGCCAGCTCTTGCTGCCTCGTCCAACTCGGCGACACACTCCCACAGCTCAGGCGACCCCGGTTCATCTTCGAGGATGTCGAGAAAGCCCCTCACGACTTCACCAGCGATAGCTACAGCCTGTTTATGAGTTAGCCCCTCTTGTCCGCGCCGTAGTGCCTCCCAGTGCCCCTCCAATGCAGCCAATACCGTTGAGAAACGCCTCTTGGCCGTAGGCCAATCCTTTGTCCTTAACGACACTTTGGCGTGAGTTGTGATCTTGGGTTGGCAGATGCGGTCTCCTACCGGCACCGAAACTCTCGTCCCGGCAGCCCTGCCCAGCACGTCACGCGGGACATTGATACGCAGGTAGTAGGTCGATCCGACCATTACGGGTTTTGGCATTGTGCATCTCATCGTGTCCCACCTCTATGTATCAGTCGAGGCGGCTTATACGTATGCGCCGTTTCCGCCCCATTGATTTGGGACGTTTTTGCCGTGTGACGTC
>NZ_JAAGOU010000044.1:0-28928 GCF_010500775.1 Salipiger sp. PrR002 | reverse complement strand
ATCGTGCCGATGTTGCAGTGCGGTTTGCCGCGCTCAAACTTTTCCTTTGCCATGATGGCCTCCTTGGTCGGTGGCGGTGCGTGCGTGCACGCACCCTACTTGGGTAGGGTGCGGGGCCGAGCCCCGCACCGCTGCTTATGCGTATTTCGCCTGGATCTCGTCCGAGATGTTCTGCGGAACCGGATCGTAGTGGTCGAACTGCATCGTGAACTGCGCGCGGCCCGAGGACATCGAGCGCAGGGTGTTGATGTAGCCGAACATGTTGGCCAGCGGCACGAAGGCCTGAACTGCGACGGCGTTGCCGCGCGGCTCCTGACCCGACACCTGACCACGGCGGGAGGTGAGGTCACCGATGATCGAACCGGTGTACTCTTCCGGCGTGACCACTTCGACCTTCATCATCGGCTCGAGCAGCTTCGCGCCAGCTTTGCGCAGACCTTCGCGCATTGCCATCCGCGACGCGATTTCGAAGGCCAGAACCGAGGAGTCCACGTCGTGGAACTTACCGTCGATCAGCGCGACCTTGAAGTCGATCACCGGGAAGCCTGCCAGCGGACCGGAGTCCATGACCGACTTGATGCCCTTTTCGACGCCCGGGATATATTCCTTCGGAACCGAACCGCCGACGATCTTGCTCTCGAACGAGTAGCCTTCGCCCGCTTCGGTTGGGCTGATGACCAGCTTGACCTCTGCGAACTGACCCGAACCACCCGACTGTTTCTTGTGGGTGTAGGTGTGCTCGATCTCGTGACCGATGGTCTCGCGGTAAGCCACCTGCGGCGCACCGATGTTCGCCTCGACCTTGAACTCGCGCTTCAGACGGTCAACGAGGATGTCCAGGTGAAGTTCGCCCATGCCCTTCATGATGGTCTGACCGGACTCGAGGTCGGTCTCCACGCGGAAGGAGGGGTCTTCTGCGGCCAGACGGGCCAGACCCTGGGACATCTTCTCTTGGTCAGCCTTAGTCTTCGGCTCGACCGCGATCTCGATAACGGGATCGGGGAAGGTCATGGTTTCGAGAACGACCTGCTTCTGCGCGTCGCAGAGGGTGTCACCGGTGGTGGTCTCTTTGAGGCCAGCCAGCGCGATGATGTCGCCTGCGAAGGCTTCTTCGATCTCTTCCCGGTTGTTCGAGTGCATCATCATCATACGACCGATGCGCTCTTTCTTACCCTTGGTCGAGTTCATGATCGAATCGCCCTTCTTCATCGTACCGGAGTAGATACGGGTGAAGGTGAGCGAGCCCACGAAGGGGTCGTTCATGATCTTGAACGCGAGGCCCGAGAAGGGCTCTTCGTCCGAAGCACGACGCTCGATGTTCCGGGTCTCGGTCTCGTCATCCGGCGAGAAGCCCATGTACGGCGGAACGTCGAGGGGGCCGGGCAGGAAGTCGACCACAGCGTTGAGCAGGGGCTGAACGCCCTTGTTCTTGAACGCCGAGCCACCCAGAACCGGAACGAAGGACAGCGACAGCGTGCCCTTACGGATCAGGTTACGCAGGGTGGGAACGTCGGGCTCTTCGCCTTCGAGGTAGGCTTCCATCGCCGCATCGTCCTGCTCAACAGCATTCTCGATGAGGTGCGAACGCCACTCGTCTGCCACGTCCTTCAGGTCGTCGCGGATCGGCTGACGCACCCAGGATGCGCCGAGGTCTTCACCCTGCCAGACCCACTCTTCCATGGTCACGAGGTCGACGATGCCTTCGAGCTGGTCTTCTGCACCGATCGGGAAGTTGACGGGAACCGGGGTTGCGCCCGTACGGTCCTTGATCATCTTCACGCAGTTGAAGAAGTCAGCGCCGATCTTGTCCATCTTGTTGACGAACACGATGCGCGGCACCTTGTAGCGGTCAGCCTGACGCCACACGGTCTCGGTCTGCGGTTCCACACCGGCGTTGCCGTCGAGGAGACAGATCGCACCGTCGAGCACGGCCAGCGAACGCTCGACTTCGATGGTGAAGTCAACGTGGCCAGGGGTGTCGATGATGTTGTAGCGGAATTTCGTGTCCGAGGTACCTTCCTCGGTCGGATCTTCCTGCCACTGCCAGAACGTGGTGGTCGCGGCGGACGTGATGGTGATGCCGCGCTCCTGCTCCTGCTCCATCCAGTCCATGGTGGCTGCGCCATCGTGGACTTCGCCGATCTTGTGCGAACGGCCGGTGTAATACAGGATGCGTTCCGTCGTCGTGGTCTTGCCCGCGTCGATGTGGGCCATGATCCCGAAGTTGCGGTAACGCTGGAGGGGATATTCGCGTGCCATGTTGGTTTGCCTTTCCGGAGCTTACCAGCGGTAGTGGCTGAACGCTTTGTTCGCGTCGGCCATCTTATGGGTGTCTTCGCGCTTCTTAACAGCGGAGCCACGCGATTGCACGGCGTCCAGAAGCTCACCCGCGAGACGCTCTTCCATCGTGTTCTCGTTACGCGAACGCGATGCGGCGATCAGCCAGCGGATTGCCAGGGCTTCGCGGCGCTCGGGGCGCACTTCGACGGGAACCTGGTAGGTGGCACCACCAACGCGGCGCGAACGAACTTCGACGGCCGGCTTGATGTTGTCGAGAGCCTCATGGAACACTTCCACGGGCGCGCGCTTTACTTTGCCTTCAACGCGCTCAAGGGCGTTGTAGACGATGCGCTCTGCGACCGACTTCTTGCCGTCGATCATCAGGTTGTTCATGAATTTGGTCAGAACCCGGTCGCCATACTTGGCGTCGGGCAGGACTTCGCGTTTTTCGGCGGCGTGACGACGAGACATTTATATATCCTCTTACTTCGGACGCTTCGCGCCGTACTTGGAGCGGCGCTGCTTCCGGTCTTTGACGCCCTGGGTGTCGAGGACACCGCGCAGGATGTGATAACGGACACCCGGAAGGTCTTTCACACGGCCGCCGCGGATGAGCACAACAGAGTGCTCCTGCAGGTTGTGCGATTCACCCGGGATGTAGGAGATGACTTCGTAGCCGTTGGTCAGACGCACCTTGGCCACCTTACGCATTGCCGAGTTCGGCTTCTTAGGCGTGGTGGTGTAGACGCGGGTGCAGACGCCGCGCTTCTGCGGGCACTGTTCCAGGTGCTGCGACTTCGAACGTTTGACTTTCGGCTGCCGCGGCTTGCGGATCAGCTGTTGGATCGTGGGCATATGGGTTGTTCCCCGTAATTCTCACATATGTGTGCACGGGGAGCCCCCCATGCGGTTCAAGCGATAGGCGCCCTACGCGTCCGCAGGTCACCGGTTTTGTCCGTGCCGCAACCGACCCAGAGGGCAGTAACGACAAAATACCGCATACGTCCCCGGACATGGGTGACGTCGCGGTGGGTCTGCAGAGGATCAGGGCCTGTGACGCCGATCTTGACCACGCTAGTTCTGTAGAATGCGGCGGACGCACTTGGGCCTACCACCGGATTGAGGCGCGTATAGGGGGAGTCGCCCGGCTTGTCAACACGACCCGCCGCTTGTCAGCCGGTGGCGGCGATGCCAAGCATATGCGGGACACCCAAGAGGAGCCATTCGCCCATGCAGATCATCGGCCTGTGCCGTTTTTCCTACCCCGCCGAGGGCGGCTTTCAGGTCGAACACGACAGCATCGAGGCCCGCACTGCCTATCTCTACGCGCCCGCGCGGATGGAGGAAAGACTGCGCCATTTCGAATGCATCTGCCTGCCCGGGCTGAAGGCGCAAAGCGATGGCGAATTCACCTTCCTCATATTGGTCGGCGAAGCCATGCCCGCGATCTACCTCGAACGGCTGCGCGCGCTCATCGCGGATTTTCCGCAGGCCCGCATCGTCGCCCGCCCGCCCGGACCGCACCGGCAGGTGTGTCAGGAGGTGATCAACGCGGCGCGGGACATGAGCCAGCCCTGCCTCGAATTCCGCCATGACGACGACGACGCAGTGGCCGTGAATTTCATCGAAGACCTGCGTGCCGCCGCCCTCGATATCTCTGCCCTGCGCGCGCGCCACCGCCTCGTCGCCCTCGACTGGAACCGTGGCTATGTCGCCCGCCCGGATGCCGAAGGCCTCTGCGCCGAGCCCTGCATGACCCCTTTCTGGGGGGTGGCGCAGGCGGTCGCCGTGGCGCCGGGCGTGCGGCAGAGCATCATGAACTTCGGCCACCAAAAGCTGATCCAGTTCATGCCGACGCTCAGCTTCACCGACAGCCCGATGTATCTGCGCGGGCACAACGATCACAACGACTCGCGGCAAAAGAAACACGTGAAACCGGTCGATCTGCCGCGCCTCGACGCCGAGGGCGAAGCCGAGATCAAACGCCGCTTCGCCGTCGATTGCGATCACATCCGCCGCGTCTTCGCCTGAACGCCCCGCCCTGCCCCGCGCAACTGGCGTTCGCGCCAGAGGGTGAAACTGCCCATCACCGCGATGACCGCCGCCCCCATTAGGGTGAGCGGCGCGGGCACTTCGCCCCAGACCACCAGCCCCAGCAGCAGCGCCCATATCAGCCCGGTGTAGCGGAACGGCGCGATGAACCCCACGTCGCCCACGCGCATCGCCATCACGCTCAGCGTGTAGCCCGCGACGATGAGCACGCTGGTCCCCAGCATCAGCAGCGACAGCCGGCCGTCCAGCGGCTGCCAGTCCTCGCCCAGAGACCAGAGCCCAGCAAGCAGCAGCACCGACATGGCCGACGACAGCGTGACCTGCATCGACGGCACCGAAGGTGACAGCCGCCGCGTGGCCAGATCGCGCAGCGTGACCGAGCCGACCGCCGCCAGCGCCAGCAGCGAATAGGCGTTGAACCCTTCGGTGCCGGGCCGGACAATCAGCAGCATCCCCAGAAAGCCGCCCGTGATCGCCAGCCAGCGGCGCCAGCCCACCGGCTCGGAAAAGAACACCGCGCTGCCCAGGGTCACCGTCAGCGGCACCATCTGCAAAAGCGCCGTGGCATTGGCCAAGGGCATGTTGCGCAAAGCGGTCAGGAAGAAATAGGCCGAGCCGCATTCGGCCACCCCGCGCAGCGCCATCAGCGCCGCGTCTCGCCGGCCCGGACGATGCCGGAAGGCCCCGAGGCGAGCGGCAAGCAGCGCGATGCACAGGCTCGCGACAATCCCGCGCAGCACCAGAACCTGCGACAGCGGCAGGGCCGAGCCGATGGCTTTCACGCAGGCATCACTGAAGGTGAAGGCGGCCATATTCCCGATCATCAGGAGCACGCCGCGGCTGTTGTCCGAAAGGCTCTTCATGCGCCCTGCGCTAGCACCGCCGCCCCGCCGCCACCACGGGGAAACGATACTGCGCACGAAAACATCCGCCGTCGTGTCTTCTTCTTCTCTTTGAAAATACGCCGGGGGTGAGCCGCGCAGCGGCGAGGGGGCAGCGCCCCCTCCCCCGCCGCCTGCCCCTCAGCACCACCAAGACACAAAAAAGCCCCCGCACCGAAGCGCGGGGGCCGATCTTGTCCGGACCTTTCGGCCGCTGCGATTACTCGCGGCTTTCCGGCGTGTCCACGACCAGCGTGTCGAACTCGTCGCCACCGATCACGTCGCTCTCCGCCGAGGCTTCGGGCGCGGCCAGCAGCGCGGCCTGTTCGGCCTCGTCGCGGCGCACTTCGATCACCTTGTTGTCGCGCTCGGTCGCGATGCGACGCACCCGCTGGGTCGCGCCACCGGTGCCCGCCGGGATCAGGCGGCCCACGATGACGTTCTCCTTGAGGCCGACCAGCTTGTCCTTCTTGCCCTGCACCGAAGCCTCGGTGAGGACGCGGGTGGTCTCCTGGAAGGAGGCCGCCGAGATGAACGAACGGGTCTGCAGCGACGCTTTGGTGATGCCGAGCAGGATGGGCTCGCCCGTCGCCGGACGGCCGCCCTTCTTCTCGATCTTCTCGTTGGCCGCGTCGAACTCCGCCTTGTCCACATGCTCGCCTTTGAGCAGCGTGGTGTCGCCGGAGTCGTGGATTTCCCACTTCTGCAGCATCTGACGGACGATGACCTCGACGTGCTTGTCGTTGATCTTCACGCCCTGCAGTCGATAGACGTCCTGGACTTCGTCGATCATGTAGTTCGCCAGAGCCTCGACACCCATGATGGCCAGGATGTCATGCGGCGCCGGGTTGCCGTCCATGATGTAGTCGCCCTTCTGGACGTAATCGCCCTCGACCACCGGAATGTGCTTGCCCTTGGGGATCATGTATTCCTTGGGCTCCAGCGTGTCGTCGACCGGGTCGATCGCGATGCGGCGCTTGTTCTTGTAGTCCTTGCCAAAGCGCACATAGCCGTCGATCTCGGCGATGATGGCGTGGTCCTTCGGACGACGCGCTTCGAAGAGTTCGGCCACACGCGGCAGACCACCGGTAATGTCCTTCGTCTTCGCACCTTCACGCGGGATACGCGCCAGAACGTCACCGGCCTTGATCTCCTGACCGTCTTCGCACGACAGGATCGCGTCGACCGACATCGGGTAGGTGATCGGGTTGCCAGCCGCGTTGCGGACGGGCTCGCCATCGGCATCCATCAGGATGATTTCCGGCTTGAGCTCGTTGCCCTTCGGTGCCGCACGCCAGTCGATCACGATCTTCTGGGTCATGCCGGTGGCATCGTCGGTCTCGTCGCGCACGGCCACACCGTTGGTGAGGTCCACATGCTTGGCGACACCGTCGGCCTCCGCCAGGATCGGCAGGGTGTAGGGGTCCCACTCGAACAGCTTGTCGCCGCGGGCGACCTTCTGGCCTTCCTTGACAAACAGCTTGGTGCCGTAGCCGAGCTTGTGGCTCGCACGTTCCTTGCCGTCCTCGCCCATGATCCGCAGCTTCATGTTGCGGCCCATGATGAGCGTCTCGCCGATGGAGTTCTCGAGGGTCGAGGCGTTCTCGAACTCGATCACACCTTCCTGCGAGGCTTCCTGGAAGGACTGCTGGCCACCCTGAGCAACGCCGCCGATGTGGAAGGTCCGCATCGTCAGCTGCGTGCCCGGTTCACCGATCGACTGCGCGGCGATGATGCCGACAGCTTCGCCGGTGTTGACCATGGTGCCGCGTGCGAGGTCACGGCCATAGCACATGGCGCAGACGCCCTCTTCGGCCTCACAGGTCAGCGGCGAGCGGATGCGCGTGGACTGCACAGCCGCCTCGTCGATGGTGTCGGCCATACGCTCGTCGATGAGCTGACCGGCACGCACCAGCACTTCGCCGGAGACGGGGTGCGGGATGTCATCCGCAGCCACACGGCCGAGGATACGCTCTGCGAGCGAGGCGACAACCTCACCATCGTTGACAGCCGCTTCTGCGGTGATCGCGCGGTCGGTGCCACAGTCGTGCGCACGCACGATGCAGTCCTGCGCCACGTCCACCAGACGACGGGTCAGGTAACCCGAGTTTGCCGTCTTCAGAGCGGTATCCGACAGACCCTTACGGGCACCGTGGGTCGAGTTGAAGTACTCGAGAACGGTCAGGCCTTCTTTGAAGTTCGAGATGATCGGGGTCTCGATGATGTCGCCGTTCGGCTTCGCCATCAGGCCACGCATCCCGCCCAGCTGCTTCATCTGGGTGACCGAGCCACGCGCACCGGAGTGGGCCATCATGTAAACCGAGTTCGGCTCCATTTCCGACCCATCCTCGGCGCGCTTGTTGGCCGAGATGGTGTTCATCATGGCGTCGGTGACCTTGTCGTTACACTTCGACCAGGCGTCCACCACCTTGTTGTACTTCTCGCCCTGGGTGATCAGACCGTCGAGATACTGCTGCTCGAAGTCCTTCACCTGATCGCGAGTTTCCTCGACCAGTTCCCACTTGTTGTCGGGGATGACCATGTCGTCCTTGCCGAACGAGATGCCGGCGCGGAATGCTTCTTTGAAGCCCATCGACATGATCTGGTCACAGAAGATGACCGACTCTTTCTGACCGCAGTAGCGGTAGACGGTGTCGATGACCTTCTGCACGTCTTTCTTACGCAGCAGCGTGTTGACCAGATCGAACGGAGCCTTGGCGTTCATCGGCAGCAGCGCGCCGAGGCGCACGCGGCCCGGGGTCGTCTCATAGCGTTTGACGACCTCGTTGCCCTCTTCGTCGATCTGCTTGACGCGGCATTCGATCTTGGCGTGCAGATGCACCTCACCGGAGGTCAGAGCGTGCTCCACCTCTTCGATGTTCGAGAACTTCATGCCCTCGCCCTTCATGCCTTCGCGCATGATGGTGGTGTAGTACAGGCCAAGGATCATATCCTGCGACGGAACGATGATCGGGCTGCCGTTTGCCGGCGACAGAACGTTGTTCGTCGACATCATCAGCACGCGTGCTTCAAGCTGCGCTTCGAGCGACAGCGGCACGTGAACAGCCATCTGGTCACCGTCGAAGTCAGCGTTGAACGCCGAGCAGACGAGCGGGTGCAGCTGGATGGCCTTGCCTTCGATCAGCTGGGGTTCGAACGCCTGAATGCCCAGACGGTGCAGCGTCGGCGCACGGTTCAGCAGAACCGGGTGCTCGCGGATCACCTCGTCGAGGATGTCCCACACCTCGGGACGCTCTTTCTCGACCAGCTTCTTCGCCTGCTTCACGGTGCTCGACAGGCCTTTGGCCTCGAGCCGCGAATAGATGAAGGGCTTGAACAGTTCGAGCGCCATCTTCTTCGGCAGGCCACACTGGTGCAGCTTGAGTTCCGGACCGGTCACGATGACCGAACGGCCCGAGAAATCGACGCGCTTACCCAGAAGGTTCTGACGGAAGCGGCCCTGCTTACCTTTCAGCATGTCCGACAGCGACTTCAGCGGGCGCTTGTTGGCACCTGTGATGACGCGGCCACGACGGCCGTTGTCGAACAGAGCGTCAACGGCTTCCTGCAGCATCCGCTTTTCGTTGCGGACGATGATGTCCGGCGCGCGCAGTTCGATCAGCCGCTTGAGGCGGTTGTTCCGGTTGATCACGCGGCGGTAGAGGTCGTTCAGGTCCGAGGTCGCGAAGCGGCCACCGTCCAGCGGCACCAGCGGGCGCAGTTCGGGCGGGATGACCGGGATCACGGTGAGGATCATCCACTCGGGACGGTTGCCCGACTCGAGGAAGGATTCCACCACCTTCAGACGCTTGATGATCTTCTTGGGCTTGAGCTCGCCGGTCGCTTCCTTGAGGTCGGCGCGCAGCTGCTCGGCCTCGGCTTCGAGGTCGATGGCGGCCAGCATCTCGCGGATCGCTTCGGCACCGATGTTGGCGCTGAACGCGTCGGCGCCATACTGGTCCTGCGCGTCGAGGAACTCGTCCTCGGTCATCATCTGGCCGTAGGTCAGATCGGTGAGACCGGGCTCGATCACCACGTAGTTTTCGAAGTACAGCACGCGCTCGAGGTCACGCAGCGTCATGTCCAGCATGAGGCCGATGCGCGAGGGCAGCGACTTCAGGAACCAGATGTGCGCGCAGGGAGCTGCGAGCTCGATGTGGCCCATGCGCTCGCGGCGCACTTTCTGCAGGGTAACTTCGACGCCGCATTTCTCGCAGACGACGCCGCGATACTTCATGCGCTTATATTTGCCGCACAGGCATTCGTAGTCCTTGATCGGGCCAAAAATGCGCGCGCAGAACAGGCCGTCACGCTCGGGCTTGAACGTACGGTAGTTGATCGTCTCGGGTTTCTTGATCTCGCCGTAGGACCACGAGAGGATCCGCTCGGGCGACGCCAGCGACACTTTGATCTCGTCGAAGACCTTCGGCGGGGTCAGCGGGTTGAACGGGTTGTTCGTCAGTTCCTGGTTCATGTCGTCTTCCTAAATGACAGGGCTTGGAGAGAGGAGCCGCGCGGGACCGGTGCCCCGCGCGGTGGCTGGAAGGGCCGTTATTCCTCGTCCTCCGCGTCCAGGAGTTCCATGTTCAGGCCGAGGCCGCGGACTTCTTTCACGAGAACGTTGAAGCTCTCGGGAACGCCCGCCTCGTAGTTGTCCTCGCCCTTGACGATGCTTTCGTAGACCTTGGTCCGGCCTGCCACGTCGTCCGACTTCACGGTCAGCATTTCCTGCAGGGTGTAGGCGGCGCCATAGGCTTCCAGAGCCCAGACCTCCATCTCCCCGAAACGCTGGCCACCGAACTGCGCCTTACCACCCAGCGGCTGCTGCGTGACGAGCGAGTACGGGCCGGTGGAACGCGCGTGGATCTTGTCGTCGACAAGGTGGTGCAGCTTGAGCATGTATTTCACGCCCACCGTCACCTCACGTGCGAACTGATCGCCGGTGCGGCCATCGAACAGCACCGACTGACCGGACTGGTTGATGCCCGCGCGCTGCAGCGCGTCGTTCACGTCGGCTTCCTTGGCGCCGTCGAAGACCGGCGTCGCGATCGGCACACCGCGGGTGGCGTTGGAGGCCGCTTCAAGAAGCTGCTCCTCTTCCATGCCCTCGATGCCCTCGGCGTAGACCTCGGCACCATACGCGTGACGCATCGCCTCGCGAACCGGGGTGATGTCACCGGAACGGCGGTATTCCTGCAGGCCCTCGTCGATCTGGTTGCCCAGAGCGCGCGCAGCCCAACCCATGTGGGTTTCAAGAATCTGACCGACGTTCATACGCGACGGCACGCCCAGCGGGTTGAGGCAGAAGTCGACCGGGGTACCATCCGCAAGGAACGGCATGTCCTCAATCGGAACCACGCGCGACACAACACCTTTGTTGCCGTGACGGCCAGCCATCTTGTCGCCCGGCTGCAGCTTGCGCTTCACCGCGACGAAGACTTTGACCATCTTCATCACACCCGGCGGCAGGTCGTCGCCACGACGGACTTTCTCGACCTTGTCCTCGAAACGGGCGTCGAGCGCGCGCTTCTGCGCCTCGTACTGCTCGTGCAGGGCCTCGACGATCTGCGCGTCTGCTTCCTCGGCGAGAGCAAGCTGCCACCACTGGCCGCGGCTCAGGCTTTCGAGAAGCTCTTCGTTGATCTCCGAATTCGGGCGCACGCCCTTCGGACCCTTCACCGCGGTCTTGCCCAGGACGAGGTCCTTGAGACGGGCATAGATGTTGCGGTCGAGAATGGCGAGCTCGTCGTCCCGGTCACGGGCCAGACGTTCGACTTCCTCACGCTCGATCTGCAGCGCACGTTCGTCTTTTTCCACGCCATGGCGGTTGAAGACGCGAACTTCCACGACGGTGCCGTAGTCGCCCGGCTTCACGCGCAGCGAGGTGTCACGCACGTCCGAGGCTTTCTCACCGAAGATGGCGCGGAGGAGTTTTTCTTCCGGCGTCATCGGGCTTTCGCCCTTCGGAGTGATCTTGCCGACAAGAATGTCGCCCGGCTCCACGTCCGCACCGATATACACGATACCGGCTTCGTCGAGGTTGCGCAGGGCTTCCTCGCCGACGTTGGGAATGTCGCGGGTGATCTCTTCCGGCCCAAGCTTGGTGTCGCGGGCGGCAACTTCGAATTCCTCGATGTGGATCGAGGTATAGACGTCGTCACGCGCGATGCGCTCGGAGATCAGGATCGAGTCTTCGTAGTTGTAGCCGTTCCAGGGCATGAAGGCGACGATGATGTTCTTGCCGAGCGCCAGTTCACCGATGTCGGTGGACGGGCCGTCTGCAATCACTTCACCTTTGCCGACCTTGTCACCCACTTTCACCAGCGGACGCTGGTTGATGCAGGTGTTCTGGTTCGAGCGCTGGAACTTGCGCATGCGGTAGATGTCCACGCCCGGATCGCCCGGCTCGAGACCATCGGTCGCACGGATCACGATACGCTGCGCATCGACCTGGTCGATGATCCCGCCGCGCTTGGCCATGATCGCCGCGCCAGAGTCGCGCGCCACGACTTCCTCGATCCCGGTGCCGACCAGCGGCGCCTCGGATTTCAGAACGGGCACGGCCTGACGCTGCATGTTCGCGCCCATCAGTGCGCGGTTGGCGTCGTCGTTTTCGAGGAACGGGATGAGCGAGGCACCAACCGAGACCAGCTGCTTCGGCGAGACGTCGATCAGGTCGACGCTTTCGCGCGGCGCGAGCGTGTAGTCGCCCGACTGGCGGGTCGACACGAGGTCGTTGATGAACTTGCCGTCTTCATCCAGCGTCGCGTTGGCCTGCGCCACGGTGTGACGCATCTCTTCGGTCGCCGACATGTACTGAACTTCGTCGGTCACCTTCGCATCGATAACTTTACGATACGGGGTTTCGATGAAGCCGTACTTGTTGACGCGGGCAAAGGTGGCCAGCGAGTTGATCAGACCGATGTTCGGGCCTTCCGGCGTCTCAATCGGGCACATCCGGCCGTAGTGGGTCGGGTGCACGTCGCGCACCTCAAAGCCAGCGCGTTCGCGGGTCAGACCGCCCGGCCCGAGGGCCGACAGGCGACGCTTGTGCGTCACTTCCGACAGCGGGTTGGTCTGGTCCATGAACTGCGACAGCTGCGAGGAGCCGAAGAATTCGCGCACGGCAGCCGCGGCAGGCTTCGCGTTGATCAGGTCCTGCGGCATGACGGTGTCGATCTCGACCGACGACATACGCTCTTTGATCGCGCGCTCCATGCGGAGCAGGCCCACGCGGTACTGGTTTTCCATCAGCTCGCCAACGGAACGGACGCGACGGTTGCCGAGGTGGTCGATGTCGTCCACTTCGCCACGGCCATCACGCAGTTCGACCAGCGCCTTGATGCACTTGACGATATCGTCACGGTCCAGCGTGCGCTGGGTGTCCGGCTTGTCGAGGGCCAGACGCATGTTCATCTTCACGCGACCAACGGCCGAGAGGTCGTAGCGCTCGCTATCGAAGAACAGCGTGTCGAAGAGGGCCGAAGCGGCCTCGACGGTCGGCGGCTCACCCGGACGCATGACGCGGTAGATGTCCATGAGCGCGCTGTTGCGGTCCATGTTCTTGTCTTGCGCCATCGTGTTGCGCATGTAGGCGCCGACGGTGATGTTGTCGATGTCGAGAACGGGGATCTCGGTGACGCCCGCGTCGACCAGCTCTTTCAGGGTGCCGCCGGTGACGTCGCCGTCTTTGTCGACTTCCCAGGTCAGCTCATCGCCGGCTTCGACGTAGATCGCGCCGGTTTCTTCGTTGATGATGTCCTTGGCGACGAATTTGCCGACGATCTGCTCGAACGGCAGCAGCAGGTTCTTCACCTTGCCTTCGTCGATCAGCTTCTTCACCGCGCGCGGGGTCACCTTCTTGGTGGCCTCGGCGATGATCTCGCCGGTGTCCGCATCCACGAGGTCGTGGGTCGGGCGCGTGCCGCGCACCCGCTCGGGGAAGAACTTCGTCACCCAGCCTTCGCCACGACGCAGCGTGTAGGTCACGGTGTCGTAGTAGGCATCCATGATCTCTTCTTGGCCAAGGCCCAGTGCGTAAAGCAGGGTCGTGACCGGAAGTTTCCGGCGGCGGTCGATACGTGCAAAGACGATGTCCTTGGCGTCGAATTCGAAGTCGAGCCAGGAGCCGCGGTAGGGAATGATGCGGCAGGCGAAGAGCAGCTTGCCCGAGCTGTGGGTCTTGCCTTTGTCATGGTCGAAGAAGACGCCCGGCGAGCGGTGCATCTGGGACACGATCACGCGTTCGGTGCCGTTCACGATGAACGTACCGTTCGGGGTCATCAGGGGCATGTCGCCCATGAAGACGTCTTGTTCCTTGATGTCCTTGACGGACTTCGCACCGGTGTCTTCGTCGATATCAAACACGATGAGGCGCAGGGTCACCTTCAGCGGAGCGCTGTAGGTCATGTCGCGCTGCATGCACTCTTCGACGTCGTACTTGGGCTTTTCCAGTTCGTAGTTGACGAACTCGAGAACGGCGGTCTCGTTGAAATCCTTGATCGGGAAGACCGACTGGAAGACGCCCTTGATGCCTTCACCGTCGGTGGGCTGCAGCTGGTCGCCGGATTTCAGGAAGAGTTCGTAGGAGCTTTTCTGAACCTCGATGAGGTTCGGCATCTCCAGAACCTCGCGAATTTTACCGTAATATCTGCGGAGACGTTTCTGGCCAAGAAAGCTTTGCGCCATAGGTCTGTTCACCTTTCGCTTCTCACTGGACGCGCATGCTGTCGGGCACCAGCAGCACATCCATCCGAGACGGCAGTGTTCCGATCCATTCCTGGCCTCTGTCCCACCAGAGGCCTCCCGATCCTGGAACTCGCCTGAGAGAGGCCCCGGCCCTTCGGCAGAAGGGGCCTCTCTGAGACGGGTTCGGCTGGACCCGGAAAACTCCGGATCCAGCCTGTAGTCTCAATTGCTCCGGGCAGACCCGGACAGCAATTACTTGAGCTCGATTTCCGCGCCTGCTTCTTCGAGCTTCTTCTTGATCTCTTCGGCTTCGTCCTTGGAGACGCCTTCTTTGACAGCCTTGCCGCCGGCTTCAACCAGCTCTTTGGCTTCTTTCAGGCCCAGGCCGGTGATGCCGCGGACTTCTTTGATCACGTTGATCTTCTTGTCGCCTGCCGACTTGAGGATCACGTCGAATTCGGTCTTTTCTTCCTCAGCTGCTGCGTCGCCGCCAGCTGCCGGACCAGCCATCATCACTGCGCCGCCTGCTGCGGGCTCGATGCCGTACTCGTCCTTGAGGATGGTTTTCAGTTCTTGTGCTTCGAGCAGCGTCAGACCGACGATTTGCTCTGCAAGTGCTTTAAGATCAGCCATTTTACGTATTCCGTCTAGCTAGATGTGTTCCAACGTGCGGGTCTTCAACCCCACGAAGATCTGGTGGGATGCCGTTACGCCGCTTTCTCTTCGATGGTCGAGAGAATCGAGGCGATGTTCGATGCAGGTGCGCCAATTGCACCGGCGATGTTCGAAGCAGGCGCGCCGATGCAGCCGACGATGGAAGCAATAAGCTCATCGCGCGACGGCATTTTCGACACGGCCTCAACACCGGCCCGGTCCAGAGCCGTTCCGCCCATTGCGCCGCCGAGGATCTCGAACTTCGAGTTTGCCTTGGCGAAGTCCTCAACCACCTTGGCAGCTGCCACGGGGTCTTCGGAGTAGGTCAGAACGGTCATGCCCTCGAGGTATTCCGAAATGCTTTCGCATTCCGAGCCCTTGAGAGCGATCTTGGCGAGCCTGTTCTTGGCGACGCGAACCGACGTGTCAGCCGCGCGGGCGCGGGCACGAAGATCCGTCATCTCGGCAACCGTGAGACCTTCGTAGCGGCTAACCACCACGACGCCAGAGCTTTCAAAGATCTGGCCGAGTTCCTCGACCACTTTCTCTTTCTGGGCTCTATCCACAGTTTCACTCCAAGTTATGGAGGGGATTCGACCCCTCCGGCTCGTTCTGCCGGGTCTCCCCGGCCTCAAGGTCCGATCGGGTCGTCACATCGCGCCACCGGAACACAAGGCCCGGAACGTTATGTCTCTTCCCGTCTCAGGCAGGATTTAAGAGAAAACAGATCAACGATCCGCCGCTCACCCACCGTCTCGGACGAAATCGAGGGCCGCCACGAATCGTGCGCTGCCCTCGTCTGCTCCGCTTACCGGGTTTTACGCCCCTTGCCAAGGGCGGATCGCCCCAAATGCGGAGACGCGCAGTCTACCACCGGTTCCGCAAGATGCAATCACGCAGGTGTCGAAGATGCGAACCAGCGCCGCGGCTGGTAATTCGCGCCTCACTGCGCCGCCTCCCCTGCCTCGCAAGGGCTTTGCGACGGGCGAAGCTAACACCGCGCCCAAATGCAAAAGGCCCCACCGTTTCCGGCGGGGCCTTCGTAATCAGATCGGGTCAGATCACTCGACGTTGGCCGAGGTCACGTCAACCGACACGCCCGGGCCCATGGTCGAGCTGAGCGAGATCTTCTGAACGTAGGTGCCTTTTGCACCGGTCGGCTTCGCCTTGGCGACCGCGCTAACGAAGGCACGGATGTTCTCGGCGAGCTTGGCTTCGTCGAAGGACGCTTTGCCAACACCGGCGTGGATCACGCCAGCTTTTTCCACCTTGAACTGAACCTGGCCACCTTTCGCGTCCTTGACCGCCTGAGCGACGTCCATGGTCACGGTGCCGACCTTCGGGTTCGGCATCAGGTTGCGCGGGCCGAGCACTTTGCCCAGACGGCCGACGATCGGCATCATGTCCGGGGTCGCGATGCAGCGATCGAAATCGATGGTGCCGCCCTGAATGGTTTCCATCAGGTCTTCGGCGCCCACGATGTCTGCGCCAGCGGCCTGAGCTTCTTCAGCTTTCGGGCCACGTGCAAAGACTGCGACGCGCACGGTTTTGCCGGTGCCGTTGGGCAGGCCGACAACGCCGCGGACCATCTGGTCTGCGTGACGCGGGTCAACACCGAGGTTCATCGCGATCTCGACGGTTTCGTCGAACTTGGCCGAGGCGTTTGCCTTGATCAGAGCGACCGCTTCTTCAACGGTCACGTCTTCTTTGCCGGCAAAGGCTTCACGGGCGGCGCGGGTGCGTTTTCCGAGTTTTGCCATCTTACTTAACCTCGATGCCCATCGACTTGGCCGAGCCAAGGATGATCTGCATTGCCTGCTCGACGTCGTTCGCCGACAGGTCCTTCATCTTCGCTTCGGCGATCTCGCGCACCTGAGCGACGGTGACGGTCGCAACGGTCTCGCGGCCGGGGTTCTCGGCACCACGGGGACGGTTACGCTTGCCAACGGGCTTCAGGCCGGCAGCCTTCTTCAGGTAATAAGACGCGGGGGGCGTCTTGATGTCCATGGTGAAGGACTTGTCCTGATAGTAGGTGATCTCGGTCGGGCAGGGTGCGCCAACTTCCATGTCCTGCGTCTTGGCGTTGAACGCCTTGCAGAATTCCATGATGTTGATGCCGCGCTGACCCAGTGCCGGGCCCACGGGCGGCGACGGGTTGGCTTTGCCTGCAGGGATCTGCAGCTTCATCTTGCCAGCAAGTTTCTTGGCCATCTGGCCTCTCCTTTTTCCATGCCCGACGGACGCGTCCGCCAAGCGTTCTATGGTGTGGTCTGGTTCAGACAGCGCGCTGCCCTCGCCTCCCACCTGTTGGCGGGGTCACCCCCGCCGAGACGCTCAGCCCTGCTTCGAGACCTGAGTGAATTCTAGCTCGACCGGGGTTTCCCGGCCAAAGATCGACACCGACACGCGCAGGCGCTGGTTGTCGTCGTCCACGCCCTCGACCATGCCGTCGAAGCCCTCGAAGGGACCGTCGTTGACCTTGACCTTCTCGCCCACCTCGAAATGGATGAGCGTGCGGGGCGCTTCTTCGCCTTCCTGAACCCGGCCGAGGATCGCCTGAACTTCGGCGTCGCGCATCGGCATCGGGCGGCCCTGCGGACCAAGGAAACCGGTGACCCGGTTGATCGAGTTGACCAGGTGATAGCCCTGATCAGACATTTCCATGTGCACGAGCACATAGCCCGGCATGAAGCGGCGCTCGGTCGTGACCTTCTTGCCGCGGCGGATCTCGATGACCTCCTCGGTCGGCACGAGAACCTCGTCGATCTGGTCCTCAAGCGCCTGCTCGGCCACCGCCTGACGGATCTGCTCCGCGATCTTCTTCTCGAAGTTCGACAGAACGCTCACCGAATACCACCGCTTCGCCATCGGGCCCCTCTTCGTTTCTCGGCCACCTTGCCAGCGGCCTGTTCAGATGCGCGCCCGAAGGCGTGCTGCAGGTTCGTCGCGGATGCGCCGCGCCCCAAAAGAAAACCGGCGTGCAACCGAATCGCTGCACGCCCGCTCTGGGTAAGTTGGTCGTGCACTACCGCCACCGGGCGCCGATTTCAAGGGCTGCCCTCCGGCAAGCCCCCTGCGCCATAAAGGCGCTTCCTCTTGGCTGAAATATCCCGGGGGAGTCCGCGGATGCGGACGGGGGCAGCGCCCCCTGCCCCGGCTCAGCCGAAGAAGGACAGCAGGCCTTGCAGACCCGTGCGGATCAGGATGTCGACCAGCGCGAAAAAGATCGCGGTCAGCGTCGCCATGACAAAGACGGTGATCGTGGTCAGCACCACTTCGCGACGGGTCGGCCAGGCGATCTTGCCGATCTCGGACCGCGTCTGCTGGATGAACTGGAGCGGGTTGGTCATGCAGGTCTGCCTTGCGGGAAATCCTCGGTTGGCGGGTCGTATACGCCCGGTCGCCGCGTGTGACAAGCAGAGTCCCGCTCGCGGGGCTTCTTGTGGATACGGCATAGGACTGCAGATGACCTGCGCAGCTTCAGGCAGCGAGAGTGGCGGTTTGGTCGCCGCGACGCGAAGCCTCTGATGACAAACTCCTGAACGCACAGGGCCGAACGTGACGGAACTGTCTTGATGCCACTGCGTTCGCGCGCGCCTCGCTCTGCCCAGCCCGCCAATCAAGTCAGATAACGGAAATTACACGGAAATTTTCGCCCCCTCAGCGACGGAACGCTTGTCCGCCCGGCGGGGTTGGGTGGCCAGAAGCGAAAAGGCGATGACCCGCCACCCGCTACGAGAAACTCTTTATGGAGGACTATACGATGAAACGCATTCTTACCATTACCGCCCTCTCTTCGGTTCTTGCCACCGGCGCGCTTGCCGCAACGGAAGAGCAGTCCAACCTGATCAACCAGTATGCGCCCGACGTCAATGTCGAGATGCTGAGCGACCAGCAGGTCATCGAAGCCTTCGCCATCGCCAACAGCGGCGACTCGGACATCCACAAGGGCGAGAAGATCGAAGCCATCGCCATGCGCGACGACGAGCCGATGACCTTCTCGACCGAGCAGATGGCTCAGATCGAAGAATATCTGCCCGCCGAAACGGTGATGATGATGACCGGTCAGCAGCGCGCCGACGCTCTGGCGATCATCAACGGTGCCGACACCGATGACGATGTGAAGGCCCAGCTCATGGCCCTCGCCGATGACGCCACCCCGGCGCTAACCCCGGCAGAAGTGTCGCGCGTCGAGACCCTCGCGCCCGACGCAGATCTGACCGTTCTGACCGCCGAGCAGGTGAGCCAGATCCGCGCCCTCATCTACACCGATGAGAACGACGCGCAGCTCAAAGGCCGCATCATGGATGTTGTGTCGTAAGGCGACTACATAACAATATGCGGTAGGTGATCTCGGTCGCCTCCGCATGGCCACAAGGGCCGCACCGGACATCCCCGGTGCGGCCCTTCGCGTTCTACCTCAGGTTTAACGTCGATTTCCGAGTGCAACACCGCCTCATGAAGCACAGCAGAAGCCCCATCTGCATTGAACTTCGGTGATTTTTGCTGACTGCGCGGACAATCGTGGCGCATGATGCGCCGCAAGATTGTCTGCAAGTTTTGTAAAAAGCGGCCGCATTTGAGACCTTTGATTGAACAGTATACGTCTATTCGGCTGCACCTTCTCGGGCCCCTGTGTCTTCAGGATCGCGAGGGCCGTGATTGCACGCCGCAAAGCCAACCCGCGCAGGCGGTGCTGGCCATGCTGGCGCTCGCGCCGCGGGGCACCATCCGGCGCAGCCGCTTGCAGAGCCTGATGTGGTCCAACAAAGAGGCGCATTTTGCCTCGCAAAGCCTGCGCAGCGCGCTTTATGCGCTGCGCCGCGATCTCGCCAAGGCCGGAGGCGAGGGGCTGCTGCTCTCCGACAGCGCCAGCATCACCCTGCAGACCGAAAATCTGTGGATCGACGTGCTTGCCTTGGACCAGCCAGACGAAATGGCCCGCCTGCGCGAGCGCTACGGTGCTGCGGTTCCCGAACTGCTCGAAGGGCTCGACCTACGCTCGGCGGATGACGAATTCGAGGATTGGCTGCGGGTTCAGCGCAGCCATTGGCGCGAGCGTCTGCTGGAGGCCCCAACGGCAGAGGCAGCCGCGCCTGCGCCCCCCAAAGACCCCGCGCCCCATCGCGGCGCGGTGATCGGACTTCTGCCCAGTGCCAGCCAGCCCGCAGACAGCATGCTGCGGTTTCAGGCCGACACGCTGCTCGAACAGCTGATCTTCGGCGTGCAGCACCTCGTGCCGACGACGATCAACGACTTTCGCGAGACCCTGCCCGGAACCGTGCCCAGCGACAGCCTGCACAATCGCCCGGACATCCTTCTGCGGATGAGCAGCAGTTGCTTTGGCAACAGCGCGGGTCTTCGGCTTCAGGCGTTTCACGGCGGCAACAACAGTCTGCTCTGGTCGCTCTCGTCGAATCCGATCGACAAAGCCCAGATGAGCGTCGAAAGCCCCGCGCTCGCCCGCTTCGTCGGCGAGGCCATGGACCGCATCTGCCATACGCTGACCTCGCCGCACGGGCTGCGGCGCGATGCGGTGATCTCCCCGTTCCATGCCATCGTCGAGATGTTCCGCCTCGACCATGGCGCGCTCGACGCGCTCAAGGGTGAGTTGCAGCACGCCTATGGCATCACCCGAAACACCACCTACCTCAGCATTCTCGCCTATCTGAATACCTTCACCGTGGGCGAGCATTGGCAGAGCTTCTCGCCGCAGGTGGCCGAGGAAACCGCCGATCTGGTCGCCCGCGTCGAGGCCGAACAGCCGTGGAATGGCGTCGCCATGGCGCTGGCCGGCCACGCCAAGGCCTATGTGCTGCACGACATGCTGGGCGCCGAGTTGCTGCTGAAGCGGGCGGTCGAGATCAATCCCTATATGGCGATCAGTTGGGACCACCTCGCGCTGCACGCGCTTTACACCGCGCGCTACGATCTGGCCTCCACCGCCTCGCGCCGGGCCGAGGCGCTGGGACACTGCAGCCCGCTCGCCTTCACCTATGAGCAGACGCGCTGCATGATCGACACGCTTGAGGCGCGCTTCGACAGCGCGGCGGAACTGGGCCAGCGCATTCTGGCGCGGCGGCCCCGCTTCGGCGCGGCGCTGCGCTACACTGCCATCAGCCTCGCGCATCTGGGAAAGCTCGACGAGGCGCGCGTCCTCATCGGGCGCATCCGCGAGATGGACCCGGATTTCTCGCCCAGCTGGGTGGACCGGAATCGCATGGCGGTGAATGATGAAAACGGACGTCTCATTTTGTCCGCGGGTTTGAAAAAAGCGATTTGCTAAAGATCGGGAGAGGGACATGTCTATATTTGGAGAGACACTTCGCAACAGTTGGCTGCTTGCGGTCGGTGACAGCTTTGAGTTGAGTGCCCCCGCCGCAGCTCCGCCGGGACTGGTGGCTGGCGGCGCGGCGGTTCTTGGGGCCAATGCCGCGGGCAGCGGCGGCGCTTCGGCGGTTCTGAACCGGAACCGCAACAGGAACCGCAACCGCAATCGCAACAGGAACCGAAATCGCAACCGCAACAGGAACCGCACCAACGTCGAGGGCGGCAGCGCCTCTTACGAATACGGGGACATCCTGCTGCCGTGGCGCGAGATCGAGCGGCTGCACCAATTGCGCGACTATTGGATCGACCTGCCGATCGGCCTGCCCCCTGCCCTCTCGGTTTTCCACGCCCAGACGCTGGAGCTCTTCGACAAGCAGGTGCTGCGCGACACCGACGCGCACCGGGGACGCAAGGACGAGATCCTGCGCGAGGCCGAACTGGAGCTGTCGGGCTACCTGCGGCCACTGGGGATCGAGAACCTGTCGGGCTATGACCACACGGTGGCCCTCTTCCTGATGGTGGCCCGCCTCGCCGAGGAGGTGGGCATGCGCTACAAGGAGCGCTTCAACGTGCCGCGCCCCAGTGCCATCGAGCCACGTCTGCGGCCCTATATCCCGGTGCCCGCGCATGCCTCATGGCCATCGAACCATTCGCTGCAGTCGTTCTCGATCGCCTTCGTTTTCAGCCGCGTGCTGCCCGAGCATCCGGGCATCGTAGAACTGTTCCGCAGCGCCCGACGCATCGCCGAGAACCGCGAATGGGCGGGCATCCACTACCCCGCCGACACCAAGGCCGGGCATGATCTCGCGCGGATGCTGACGCCGGTGTTCGAGGTGGTGCTGGAAGAGCAAATGCTGCGCGCCCGCGCCGAGTGGCTCTGAGGAGGTAGGATCATGGCACGCATCACCCCGCCCGCAAGCACCCGTGGCTCGGGCCGCTACGATGGCTACCACGCGCTTTGGCATCTCTTCACGCTGGGCCTCATGGACGCCCCAGACGGCTTTGACAGCAGCGCATGGGACGCGGCAGAAGATCGCATCGACCAGGGCGACGAGCCCATCCGCGTTGCGCTGATCGACGTCTCGGTCGCCCCGTCCCACCCCAACCTCGAAGGGGCCATCGCCTGGGATCTCGCGGTGGATTTCTTCTCGAACCGGCTCGGCACCTTTCCCGATCCTGCGGGCTCTCGGCTGCAAACCCTGCTGGCCGCCGCCACGCCCGTCGGCAATGCCACCGCGCAGGCGCTTATGGATGAGATGACGGCGCATATGGCGGCGGAATACACTGCTGCGCAGTCAGCAACCGACACCAGCCAGCGCATCTTTCCCGCCACCTCCGCCGCCTTCTCGGGGCATGGCACCGCCATGGCTGGGCTGATCGGCGCGCGCCCCGTTGCCGCCGAGGACGTGAACCTTGTCGGCACGCACCTTCGGCCTCTACCGAACGGACCCGATCTGCAGGTGGACAGCCCGCTTGCGGGCCACGGCCTGCCATATATCGGCGTCGATCCGACCTGCGAGATCGTTCCGATCTCGACCAGCTTCGATCCCGACCCCGAACAGTTCCTCGCCGCGATGCTCTATGCGCATCTGATCGATGCCGATCTGATCGTGCTGGCCCGCGACTTCCCCGATCCGTGGCGCAGCCCTGTGACAGACCTTCCCGCGACCAGCGATGGCACCAGCGCGCCCCGCGAGCGGCACCTTCTGCGCAAGACCTACCCGGTGAGCTACTCAAAGCAGGAGGCCGCACTCTGGGCCGCGCTGCATGATCTGGTGCCGCAGATGTCGCTTAGGCGGCCGATCCTGTGCGCCAGTGGCAATGGCGGCGACGGCACCCGGCTTTATCCCGGCTCTCTGGCGGCTGACGACAATGGCATCATCCTAGTCGGTGCCCACACCAGCGAGGGCCTGCGGGCGGGCTATTCCAACACCGGCTCGGCGAGCGTTCCGATCACGCTCTACGCGCCGAGCGGCGACAGCGAGCGGCTGGACCAGCAGAGCGTGCGGCTCGACCAGATGGCTCCGGACTTCTATGCCAACACCCACTCGCCCAGCTATCTGGAAGATGGCGAGACCTACTCTCCGCTCGATGTGATCAGCACCGATGTACCAGGCGCCGCAGGCTATAACGGCAGCCCCTTCCCCGAGATTCTGCCCTCCGAGGACACATTGCCCGACTACCGGTCGTACTACTGCCGGTTCAGCGGAACCTCGGCGGCAACCGCAATCGCGGCGGGGATGCTGGCACTGGCGATGAGCGCGGGAAAGATCGCGCGAGGCGACGGCGTGGCGGCCAAGCAAAAGCTGCGCGGCACAATGGCTCCCACCAATGATGACGCCGCAGAGCCCAAACTGAACTGGGCAAACATCTAGACGGCATTAGACGGCATGGGCACAGAGGGGCGCAGCGGCCCAAGGGAGCGGTTCCCGCCATGATTGCAAGATCATCCGGCGCTGCCTAGGCTGACGCAATCTCGGCAAATGGAAGGTATCTCATGCGCGACCGGAGCTTCGGCAGAACGATCTGGAACCTGATCCTCGCGGTGTTCAATGCCACGCTGATCCTACTGGCCCTATGCCTGTTCCTCGCCCTGCAGCTGACCAACCGCGCGCAGGAGATCACCGACAGTTTCGCGCGTAATCTCGTCTCGCTCGACCCGTTGCGCGCCGAGATCGGCGAGATGACCTCGGAGGTGAGCGGGCTGCGGAGCGATCTGGGGGCCTTGCGCGAAGACAGTTCGGATCTGACATCAGACGCGGCACAGCGGATCACCGCGCGGCTCGACAAGCTGGAAGGCCGGCTCGACACCGCGGCACAGCGCATCGACGGGCTGATCTCGAGCCCCGAGAAACTGGTCGATCAGGCCATCGACCGGGTCGCCGAAGAGATCAAGCTGGGGATCGGCGAGTGGCGCAGATGCACGCCTGCCGACACCCTGTCGCTGGCGGGGCCCGAGGCGCTTACACCGCCTCGAACACCAGCCCCATCGAATCCCGCAGGGTGATCGGCCCGCCAAGGTAGTCATCACCAATGCCGGGGCTGCGCAGCACCAGCCGCCAGTCACGCCCGCGCTCGGCTTCCGGCAGCAGTTTCAGCGGCTCGATCTCGTCGGTTTCGCGGCCTTCCATGTGGCAAACGGCGAACACCTTGCGCCCCTCGGGGCCGTTGCGCAGCGCGGCAAAAACGGTGCGCCCGTCGAGCGGCTCGAGATAGCGGAACTGATCGGCCTCACCGAAATTGCCGCGCAGCCACGGGTTCGACTGCCGGAAATCGCGCAATTTGCGCATAAAGCCGGTCTGGTTCGGATCGAGATACGACAAATAATGCGAGACGTTGCAGTATTCGTGCATGTCGTCCATCCACGCGCAGGCGATCTGCTTGAGCAGCCCCACGGTGAACCGATCCGGTCCGGCCAGCGGCGGCTCGACCGCGTTGAGCAGCGCAGCAATCGTGTTGAGATCGTATTCGGTCACCTCGACCAGCGCCGGCAGGAACTCGAAGAACCGCGCCAGATCCTCGCGGGTCTCAAAGCCCAGTTCCTTCAGCCGCCGGAAGTTGCCGGGGATCGAATAGCTGTAACTGTCGACCTGCCATTTGAGGCTGATCGCCTCTTCGGCCACGACCTTCACCCCGTATTTGTCATCCTGATTGCGGATGAACCCCCAACTGGCGCGCGCCGTGGCGTTGAGGAAATCCATCGGCACGCCAGGGAACACCGCATAGGTCAGGATCGACACCGCTGGGTTGTCATAGGCCTTGTCGAGGATCTCCATCTTGGTGTCGCCAAGCCGGGTGTTGATGTTGAGCTTGGGGTTCACCTGCGTGCCCCGGCGCAGCGTGTCGTGGTTGGCCGTACCCGAGATCCAATTGGCACCATGCGCGAGGATCTCTTTGATGCGCCAGTATTTCGACAGCCAGAACGTGTAGATGAACGGCGTGTTGTGGGCGAAGGTCAGCGGCCCCCATTGGAACACGTCCGGATCATGGGTCTGGTTCTCGATCACCGCGCGGTAGGTCGAGCTCAGCTCCCAGTCCTCGTCGGGCCACGGACGGCCATCCTCAAAGACGAACCACGGCTGGTAGCTGGTCCCGGCCACCTCCTGTTCGAGCCCCGACATCTCGGCAAGGTAGTCATCGTCGTGGCGCAGCGTCTGCGCCGCCCAGTCCCACCATTTGAAATCCTGCGCGCCGTCGACCCGCACGCCGTCCGCGCCGAAGTTCACCTTGCGCCGCTGCATCTCCAGAAGGATGCCGCGCACATAGGGGTTCAGATAGTCGAGGTTCTGCCCGTACATGTTGGGCCCGGCGAAATAATGGCTCGACAGCACATCAAGCCCCTGATTGTCCGAATGCCCGAACACCACGTCGAGGATCAGCTTCTTGGGCTTGCCCGGAAAGTTGTGCAGCGCGGCGGCAAGATCGACCAACTCGTCAGGTCGCGCGGTTTCCAGCAGCACAGGGTTCACCGTCGCCATGCCCGAGATCACCACGTCGTAACCCCAGTTGGTGGTGTTGGGGCGGGTCAGCGTCGCCTCGACCCGCTCTTCGCTTGCCGCGCCTTCGGTCCAGAAGGGCGGTCCGGCCTCATAAACCGTCGTCGGCTCCACCGGGAGCGGCTGTACCGCGTCATAGCCCATGAACAGCTCATCCGCCGGCTCAAGCGGCAGCCCATGAGCCACACGCTCGGCGAGACGCTGAATCTGCCGGGTCAGGCTGGCCAATGTGCCGCCCGCAGTGGCGGTGGGGATATGCAGTTGCAGGATGCTGGTGGGCGGCGTGAACTTATGCGGCGCATCGCCTTTGAGGGCCTCGAAATACCCCTTGTCGGTGCGCGCCTCCTGCATTGCGGCCACGTCATAGACCTCGGCGGGCGCAAAGGCGCCGTAGGGCACCGACATTGCCAGCGGGTCGAGAATACGGGTGTAATTGTGATCCGCGTCGCGCCAGACCAGCGCATAGAAATCGCCGGTCACCTCGCGCGTGCCCGCCTTCACCCCGCTTGCCACGCAGAAGGCGAACGCCTCGCAGCGCTGCACAGGCAAGAGCACCCGCTCGAAGGCGAGCTCGCTGTGCGAGACCGCAAGATCAAGCTCGGCCCCCGCTTCGGGCCGCAAAAGCTCGATGAAGATGTCGCCGTCCGCGATGCTCCAGTCCTGCAATTCAGGAACGAAGAAGCCAAAGACCACCCGGTCTCCTTCGACCTGAGCTCCAAGACGCCGCGCGATGCTGCGCCCGGCGCTGAAGCGGTCCTCGGCGGTGGTGAGGATGCGCTCGCACCAATCGGCGAGCTCGGCGGTCGCTTCGGCGTCGAAGGCGGGCGGGTCCATGCGGTCGTACACGTGGCGTCTCCTGTGGTCTTGCGGTCCGGGTCTGGGGCCCTGATGCGGGTCAGGTGTCTTCGGGAGTGAACATCAGCGTCGACAAGGGCGGCAGCATCATGCGGGCCGAGGCTGGCTGCCCCTTCAGGCCGGGCTGGTCGGCACGCACGCGCCCCATGTTGCCCACGCCAGACCCACCATAGGCCGTCGCATCGCTGTTGAAAATCTCGCGCCACGCCCCGCCCTTCGGCATCCCGACGGCAAAGCCATCCTGCGCGACAGCCGAGAAATTGCAAACCACCACCACCGGCGGATCCCCCGGTGCCCCCTTGCGCAGCCAGGCAAAGACGTTTTGCTCGGCCGCATCGGCGTCCAGCCACTCAAAGCCCTCGGGCAGGCAGTCGTAGCGATGCAGCGCGGGCATCTCGCGGTAGAGACGGTTGAGGTCGCGCACGAGGCTTTGCATTCCAGCGTGGCGCGGCTGATCCAGCAGGTCCCAGTCCAATTGCCCCTCAAAGGCCCACTCACGCGATTGCGCGAACTCCTGCCCCATGAACAGCAGCTTCTTACCGGGATGCCCCCACATGAACCCATAGTATGCGCGCAGGTTGGCGAATTTCTCGGCCGACTCCCCCGGCATCTTGCCCAGCATAGAGCCTTTGCCATGCACCACCTCGTCGTGGCTCAGCGCGAGCACGAAGTTCTCGGAAAAGGCATAGGTCAGCCCGAAGGTCACCTGATGATGGTGATGCTGGCGATAGATCGGATCGAGCGCGACATAGCTCAACGTGTCGTGCATCCAGCCCATGTTCCACTTGAAGCCAAAGCCAAGTCCGCCATCCTCCACCGGGCGCGAGACTTTGGGATAGGCGGTGCTCTCCTCGGCGACGGTCATCGTGCCGGGCATCGCGCCATAGACCTCGGTATTCATCCGGCGCAGCAGATCGATCGCTTCGTAATTCTCGCGACCGCCGTCCTTATTCGGCACCCACTCGCCATCATTGCGCGAATAGTCGCGGTAGAGCATCGAGGCCACCGCATCCACGCGCAGCCCGTCCACATGGTATTCCTGCACCCAGTAGCTGGCATTGGCGATGAGGAAATTGGCCACTCCGGGGCGGCCGAAATCATAGATCAGCGTGTTCCAGTCGCGGTGAAAGCCTTCGCGCGGATCACCGTACTCATAAAGGGGCGTGCCATCGAACTTCGCCAGCCCATGCGCATCCGACGGAAAATGCGCCGGCACCCAGTCGAGCAGAATACCCAGACCTTTCTGATGCGCCGCATCCACCAGATCGCGGAACTCATGCGGCGGCCCGTGCCGCACCGTCGGCGCGTAAAGCCCGGTCGGCTGATAGCCCCACGAGCCGTCGAAAGGATGTTCGGCCACCGGCAGAAGCTCGATATGGGTGAAGCCCATGTCCGCCGCATAGTCCACCAGCTTGACCGCCGCTTCCTTGTAAGAAATCGGGCGATCGTTCTGCGTCCCATCGCGCCACCAAGAACCGAGGTGCACCTCATAGATCGAGATCGGCGCCTCCCGCGCGTTCCGTGCCGCACGGCTCTCCATCCAAGCGCCGTCGTCCCAGCCGTAGCCAGAGATATCCCGCACCACGCTGGCATTGTCGGGCCGCAACTGGCCACCAAAGCCCACCGGATCAGCCTTCAGCGGCAGCACCTGACCGGAACCATCAACGATCTCATACTTGTAGAGCGTCCCCTCGCCCAAGTCGGGCAGAAAGATCTCCCACAGACCGCTTCCGCGTTTGCGCAGAACGTCGCGTCGCCCATCCCATTCGTTGAATGGCCCGACCACCGAAACCCGCTGCGCGTGCGGCGCCCAAAGGGCAAAATGCGTGCCCTGCACACCTTCATGCTCCATCACATGCGCGCCGAGCGCCTCCCAGAGACGACGATGCGTGCCCTCGGCGATCAGATGCACGTCCAGATCGCCCAGCACCGGGCCGAAGCTATAGGGATCCCGATAGCTGATGGTCTCCCCCGCCGCCGTGGTCTTGCGCAGCACATAGCCGCCCTGCCCCGCGATCTCGCCGGTGAAAATCTCTTCGGCCCCCTGCACAGGCTCAAGCTCTACGGTCCCGCCGGGCGCTATGGCAAACATCCGGTCCGCGCCGGGCGCGAACACCGAAATGGCCACACCGCCCCGCGCCGGACGCGGCCCGAGCATGGAGAAAAGATCGTCCGCCGTTCCCTCGGCGATGGCGCGTGCTTGGGCCAGTTGCATGGTGAAAGGTCTCCCTTGCTCGGCTTTGCAGGTCGCGCGCGCATAGGGCGGCGCAGGTGCCCCTAGACCTAACGCATTCCCCCGCGCGGTCAAAAACGGGCGGCCCGATCCGTCGAGAGAGGCGGCGGCCTGCTCGGGGGCGGTGTTTTCTGACCAATATATTGGCGTTACGCCGTGTGGCTGCACGCGTTTTAGGCGAGCCGCAGGAGGTAGCGTGGTGTTTCTGGCGCACTCGACGGCAGACCGCCACTGGGCGTTGAGTGTCGTGAGGACCGCAGAAACACAAAAAGCAGCCTGATTGGCTGCTTGTGGTGGTTGGATTTATGGGGTCGACTGGTTGCGGGAGTAGGATTTGAACCTACGACCTTCAGGTTATGAGCCTGACGAGCTACCGGGCTGCTCCATCCCGCGACAGTGTCGATTTAGATCGTTTTGAGAGATACGTTTGGTTGATTTATTGTGGGTTTTACTAGGTTT
>NZ_JAAGOU010000043.1:0-40659 GCF_010500775.1 Salipiger sp. PrR002 | reverse complement strand
CTACGTCACCGGCTCGATGATCCGCGTCGACGGCGGCATGATCCGGGGGATGTAAACACGAGCGCCACCGGCACGGGATTGCCGGTGGCGCTTTGTCGGATCGTGCGGCGCGCCTCAGCGCCTGTGTACGGAATCCGGGTTGCGGGCGCTCTCTGCCGCCTCTAATGTGTGATGATATAACATTACATACTAGAGATTGGAGAGCCCAATGCCAGCCAAGGATAACCGCCTGCCCGTCACTGTCCTGTCGGGATTTCTGGGGGCCGGGAAGACCACGCTGCTGAACGACGTGCTCAACAACCGCGAAGGCCGCCGCGTCGCGGTCATCGTCAACGACATGTCAGAGGTGAACATCGACGCCGATCTGGTGCGCGAGGGCGGCGCCGATCTGAGCCATACCGAAGAGAAACTGGTCGAGATGACCAACGGCTGCATCTGCTGCACCCTGCGCGACGATCTGCTGCTCGAGGTGCGCCGCCTCGCCGATGAGGGGCGCTTTGACTACCTGCTGATCGAGGGCACCGGCATCGCCGAGCCGCTGCCCGTGGCCGCGACCTTCGACTTCCGCGACGAGTTCGGCGAAAGCCTGTCGGACATCGCCCGGCTCGACACGATGGTCACCGTGGTCGACACGGTGAACCTGTTGAAGGACTATTCCAGCCACGATTTCATCCGCGACCGCGGCGAGAGCCTTGGCGACGAGGATGACCGCACATTGGTCGATCTGCTGGTCGACCAGATCGAGTTCGCCGATGTGGTGGTGCTCAACAAGGTCAGCGACGCGGGCCCCGAGCGGGTGGACGCGGCGCGCAAGATCGTCGTCTCGCTCAACCCCGATGCGCAGATCGTCGAGACCGATTACGGCAAGGTCGCCTCTGATCGCATCATGGGCACCGGGCTTTTCGATTTCGACAAGGCGCATCTGCACCCGATGTGGGCCAAGGAGCTTTACGGCTTTGCCGACCATGTGCCCGAGACCGAGGAATACGGCGTTTCGTCCTTCGTCTACCGGGCGCGCCGCCCGTTCCACCCGCAGAAGATCCACGATGTGCTGAACGGCGATCTGCCCGGGGTGATCCGCGCCAAGGGGCATTTCTGGATCGCCACCCGTCCCGACTGGCTCGCCGAATACTCGCTGGCCGGGGCGCTGAGCAGCGTCAAGCCGATGGGCATGTGGTGGGCCACGGTGCCGCAGGAGCGCTGGCCCGATCACCCGCAGGCGGTGGCCTATCTCAAGCAGCACTGGCGCGAGCCCTTTGGCGACCGGCGGCAGGAACTGGTGTTCATCGGCTCCGGCATGGACAAGGCGGCGATCTGCGCGGCGCTCGATGCCGCGCTGGTGGGCGACGAAGCCAGCTTTGTGCCGCAGCAATGGCAGGACCTGCCCGACCCCTTCCCCGGCTGGCGACGCGCGCCGCAGGCGGCCTAAAGCGGCGGGCGCGGCTCTCAGGCGGAGCCGCGCCGCACCACCTCAAAGCCGAGGTCGATGACCGAAGAGCCGTCTTTGTCACCGCGCAGGCGCGCCAGCATGCTTTGGGCTGCGGCGCGCCCGAAGGCGGCCATATCCACCCGCACAGTGGTGATCCCCGGCTCGACCGAGGACGCGAATTCCTGATCGCCGAAGCCGACCACGGCGATCTGCCCCGGCACGTCAAACCCCTGCGCCTGCGCCTCGACCATGACGCCATGCGCCAGCAGATCGGACGAGCATTGGATCAGCCCGCCGGTGAAGCCCTGTTCGAGCAACTGCCGCAGCGCCGCGCGGCCATTGGCCAGCGATGCCTGCGCGTCGAAGAGCGCGCGCGGCACGTCGCCGGGGACATGCTTTTGCCACTCCTGCACGAAGGCCTCGCTGCGGCGGCGGGCGCGTTCGTCCCCGGCAGAGACCGTGCCAACCGTCCGGTAGCCCGCATTCCACGCGAACTCGGCCACGGCGCGGCCGGTCTCGACGTGGCTGAAGCCGACGCAGAAGTCGATCGGGCTGTCGGTGATGTCCCAGACCTCGGCCACCGGGATCTCGGCCCCGAGCAGCATCCGCCGCGCCTGCGCCGAATGGTGGATGCCGGTGAGGAACATCGCGTCGGGCCGCCGCGACAGGTGTGCGGAGATCAGCTTTTCCTCATCCTCGGGGCCAAAGCCGGTTTCCGAGAGCAGGATCTGATAGCCCTCCTCGCGCATCTCTTCCGAGAAGGCCTTCACCATCGAGGAGTAAACGATGTTGGTGATCGACGGCACCAGCGCCGAGATCAGCATCGACTTGCTGGTCGCCAGCGCCCCGGCCAGCGCATTGGGCACAAAACCCGTCTGCGCGATGGCTTCCTTGATCTTCGCAAGCGTTGCGGGCGACACTTTCGACGGGTCCGACAACGCACGAGAGACGGTGACCTGACTGACGCCCGCCAGCCTGCCCACCGCCTCCATGGTGACGCCGCGGCCCTGACCTTTTCGGCTGGCCCGCGGTTTTTTTTCCTGCTCCTCGCCCATCGCGCGCATCTTTCTGTCAGCGGCGGTCCGGGCGCAAGCCTCAGACTGCCTCGTCGTTAATCTCTTTCTTCTTTTTCGCCATCAGCGCGGCACCTGCAACCGATCCTGCGATGAGGATCCACAGAACCACGGCAATCCAGCTCTTGGTGAAGAAGATCGTCACAGTGCCGAAGCTCTCGAGGCTCTTGACGAAGTAGATCTCGGCGGACGGGCCAAGGATGAAGCCGATGATGAAGGGCGCCACCTCGAGCCGCAGCTTGGTGAAGAGCCAGCCCAGCACCCCGAAGATCAGCAGCGTCCAGACGTCGAACATGATGCCGTAGTTGATCGTATAGGCGCCGATCACGCACATCATCAGGATGACGGGGAAGAGGATGTGCTTGGGGATCGTCACCACCAGCGCGAAGTAGCGGACGGCGAAATACATCATGGCGAACATGGCGATATTGGCGATCAGCATGGCGATGATCATCGCGTCCCAGGTGCCCGGGTTGTTGCCGATGAACAGCGGACCGACCTGAATGCCCTGCAGGGTGAACGCCCCAATGAGCAGCGCGGTCGTCGAGTCGCCCGGAATGCCCAGCGAGAGCAGCGGCACCAGCGCGCCGCCGGTCAGGCCGTTATTGCCCGCCTCAGACGCCATGATCCCCGCCGGCTCGCCCTTGCCGAAGTTGCCGGGGCGCTTCGAGAAGGTCTTGGCATTGGTGTAGCTGATGATCGACGCCGCCGAGCCGCCAACGCCGGGCAGGATGCCGATGAAGGTGCCGATCAGCGACGAGCGCACGAGGTTGATGCTCTGCCCCTTGAAGATCCCGAAGGAAAAGCGCGAGTGCTTGCCGACGTTGATGTCTTTGGTCGAATGGCCCTTGGGCACACCGATCTCGGCCTGCTCGAGGATGGCCGCAAGACCGAAGAGGCCGATCAGCACGGGCAGCAGCGAGAAGCCGCTTTCCAGCCAATATTCAGTCCCCGGCGGCACAAGGCGCAGCTCGCCATTGCCCCCGCGCGAGATGTCATAGGTGCCGATGAGGCTGATGAAGATCCCCAGCACGCCCGAGAAGATACCCAGCAGCATGTCCGAGGACAGCGCCGCCATGACGGTGAGCGCGAAGAAGATGATCAGGAACTTCTCGACGTAGGAGAACTTGATGGCGAAATCGGCCAGCGTCGGCGCGAAGAGGTCGAGCACCAACAGCGAGATGAGGCCACCGACCAGCGAGGCGACGATGCCGATGCGCAGCGCCTTCTCGCCCTCGCCCCTCTGGGCCATTGGATAGCCGTCGAAGGTTGTGGTGATAGAGCTTGGCGTGCCGGGAATGCCCAGCAGAATGGCGGGCACGAGGCCGCCCGAAATGCCGCCGACATAGAGGCCGAGCAGCAGCGCCAGCCCGTTCTCGAGGCCCAGCGAATAGGTGAGCGGCAGGCAGACGGCAACGGCCATCGTGGCGGTCATGCCGGGGATCGCCCCGAAGATGATGCCGACAAGTGTACCGCCGACGATCAGCGAGACGAAAAGCGGGGTAAGGATCTCGAACATGGGTCGGACCTCAGGGCAAAGTCAGGAAGAGGGGATAGGTGAACAGCCACCACACGAAGGTCGGCCCGACCACCGCGACGATCAGCAGCGGCAGGATTTGACGGAACCCCCGCTCGTGCATGAACAGGATGCCGGTCGCCAGCACGTAGGGGATCGAGCACAGCAGGAAGCCGAGGCCGGTGTTCGGCCAGATGTCACCCACCGGAACCATCAGCGAGAAGTAAAGCAGCGTCAGCGCCAGCGCGCCAAGGAAGCGCGGCTTGTCCATCGCCGACCACGAGGCGTGCCAGTAGCTGCCCGCCGCGGCGATGCGTGCCCTGTCGCGGATGACGATGGCAAGGCCAAGCAGGCCAAGGACGATCGCGATGATGGTGGGGAAAATCAGGTGTGACGTCTGAAAGTCGATGGTCACACGGGTAAGGTCGCCCATTGGGTCCTCCCTATGGGTAGCTTTTGTCAGTGGGTCCGGCCGGGCGCGGCCCGGCCGAACCGAATGTCATCTGGCTATCAGGACCCGGACGAGATGTCCTCGATCACCTTCTTATAGGTGTCGCGCTTCTCGTTCAGATGCGCTTGGGCATCTTCGGTCGAAAGGTAGTTCGGGATGAAGAAGGCTTCCTTCTGACGCTCCTGAATTTTCCCTTCCTCGAAGATCTCGGCCAGCGCACCGTCGATGGCGTCGATCACTTCGGGGTCCATGTCCTTGTTGAACAGGAAGAAGAATTCCTTGTCGAAGGTGAAGTCCGCGCTGTCGCTCACCGGCACCGAGGTCTCGGGGCTGGCGAAGCTCAGCATGTCGTCGCGGGTGGTGCCGCCCATGCCGGCCTCGGGCGCCTGCTCGAGCGTTGCAGGGCGCGCGGTGATCCACACGAAGCGCATCGCCTTCTCGTCCGACGCGTCGAGCTGGGTGAACTGCTCGTTGGCCTGGATCGAGCCGTTGATCACATCCGCCAGATCGTCCCACATCGCTTGGTTCTTGTCCGACTGCGAGCCGGTGTTCACCGCGACGATGTTCTCTTCCGAGCCCGGAGCGCGCAGCTTGGCGGCATTTTTCATCGCCGAGAACCCGATCTCCGACACACCGCCCGGCTGGATGGCGACGCGCACGCGGGTGCCGGCCTCGGCAGCCGCAAGGATGTCTTCCATCGACTGATACGGGCTGTCGGCGGGCACGAGGTAGGCGTTGCCGGGGTTGATCGCCACGGTCGGGCCGACCGCGTAGTTGGCGAAGGGATCTTCATAGCCGCTGACGCCATAGAGATTGCCGAGGTAGCTCTGGTCATGGAAGATCATGATCGTGGTGCCACGCTTGTCACGGCCAAGCGCCTTGAACGCCTCGGACGCGCCGACGGCGTCGACCTTGATGTTGATGCCCAGCTTTTCGGACAGCGCCTCGGCAACGATGGCCGAGTTCTGGTAGGTGTCACCGCCCGTGGATTTCGAGCCGATCACCATGCGCATGTTGCGCGGCAGGTTCTGCGCCTCCGCGGCGAGCGGAGCTGCAACCATGGCCGCAGCCGAAACGGCGGCAAGAAGGGTTCTGCGGGTAAATTTCATCGTTTCCTCCCGATGGGCCGCTGAGCGGCCGGCTTCTACTGACCGGGCGGTCTCCTGTCTCGCACCCGGATGTCGTGGCCATACGCTATGAAAGCGCATACATAGCTCAAGACCACATTCGCAGGCCGTCTGTCAAGGATTTCTGCTAAAAGTTAATTTCACAGTTAAATCACCCTGAATTGCTTGACGTCTCTTAATGTATGCGCATACATCATCGCCAAGTGACCGCGATGAGACGGAGGAGAATCATGTCGCAAAAGCCACGCAAGACCCCGGAGCAACTGCGCAGCGCGCGCTGGTTCGCCCCTGACGATCTTCGCAGCTTCGGACACCGTTCGCGGATGATGCAGCTTGGATATTCCGAAGAGGAATTCCGCGATAAGCCGATCATCGGCATCCTGAACACATGGTCGGAACTCAACTCCTGCCACAGCCACTTCCCCGAGCGCGTCAAAGACGTGAAGCGCGGCGTGCTGCAGGCGGGTGGCCTTCCGGTCGAAATGCCCGCGCTGTCGGTGGACGAGAGCTTCAACAAGCCGACCTCCATGCTCTACCGCAACATGCTGGCGATGGAGACCGAAGAGCAGATCCGCGCCCACCCGCTCGACGGCGTGGTGCTGATGGGCGGCTGCGACAAGACCACGCCGGGCCTCGTCATGGGCGCCATCTCGGCGGGCGTTCCGTTCATCTACCTGCCCGCTGGCCCGATGCTGCGCGGCAACTACGCGGGCAAGATCCTCGGCAGCGGCTCGGACGCTTGGAAATACTGGGACGAGCGCCGCGCGGGCAATATCACCGATGAGGAATGGCTTGGCCTTCAGGGCGGCATCGCGCGCTCGGCGGGCACCTGTATGACCATGGGCACCGCCTCGACGATGACCGCGATCACCGACGCCATGGGCCTTACGCTGCCCGGCGCCTCGTCGATCCCCGCGTCCGACTCGGGCCACCAGCGCATGGGTGCGGACTGCGGACGCCGCGTGGTCGAAATGGTCTGGGAGGATATGACCCCCGATCAGATCATCACCCCCGCCTCGGTGCAAAACGCCGCCAAGGTCGCCATGGCCACCGGCTGCTCGACCAACGCCGTGGTCCACCTGATCGCCATGGCGCGCCGCGCCGGGGTCGATCTGACGCTGGACCATCTCGACGCGCTTGGCCGGGTCACCCCGCTGATCGCCAACGTCCGCCCCTCGGGCAAGGACTACCTTATGGAAGACTTCTTCTATGCGGGCGGTCTGCGGGCGCTGATGAAGCAGATGGAGGACATGCTCGACACCTCCTGCGTCACAGTCACCGGGCGCAGCCTGGGTGAAGAGATCGAAAGCGCGCAGGTGTTCAACGACGACGTGATCCGTCCGCTGTCGAACCCGGTCTACCACGAGGGCTCGCTGGCGCTGCTGCGCGGCAACCTCTGCCCCGATGGCGCGGTGATCAAACCGGCGGCCTGCGATCCCAAGTACCACGTGCACGAAGGTCCGGCGCTGGTCTTCGACAGCTACCCCGAGATGAAGGCGGCAATCGACGACGAAAACCTCGACGTCACCCCCGATCACGTGCTGGTGCTGCGCAATGCCGGTCCGCAGGGCGGTCCGGGCTTCCCCGAGTGGGGCATGCTGCCGATCCCCAAGGCGCTGATCAAACAGGGCCACCGCGATATGCTGCGGATCTCTGACGCGCGCATGTCCGGCACCTCCTATGGCGCCTGCGTGCTGCACGTCGCACCCGAAAGCTTTGTCGGCGGCCCGCTGGCGCTGCTGAAAACCGGCGACATCGTGCGGCTCGACCTGCCCAACCGCAGCCTCGACATGATGGTGGACGAAGAAGAGATCGCCCGCCGCAAGGCCGCATGGACGCCGCCGGAGCCGCGCTTTGAACGGGGCTGGGGCTACATGTTCTCGCGCCATGTGACGCAGGCCGACAAAGGCTGCGACTTTGATTACCTCGAACGCGATTTCGGCCGCACCGCGGGCGAGCCCGACATTTTCTGAGGAGACACATATGCTCGATCTCGATACCGCCCTCGCCGGCATTTCCGGCATCCTCGTCACCCCCTATGACGAGGCGGGCGAGATTGCCCCGGCCAAGCTTTCGCCGATCATCGACCGCGCGCTTGGCGCCGGGCTGCACATGCCCGTGGTCAATGGCAACACCGGCGAGTTCTACGCGCTGACCACCGACGAAGCCTGCACCATGGCGCGCGAGGTCTGCGCCATGGTGGACGGCCGCGCCCCGGTGCTGGCGGGCATCGGCCGCGGCATCCGCGACGCCTGCGCATTGGCCAAAGCCAGCGCCGAGGCAGGCGCCACCGCGCTGATGATCCACCAGCCGCCCGATCCCTTCGTGGCACCGCGCGGCACGGTGGATTACGTCAAGGCCATCGCCGACGCCTCGGGCGGGCTGCCGATGATGCTCTACCTGCGCAACGACGCGATCGGGACCGGCGCCATCGCCGATCTCTGCGCCGTGCCGGGTGTGAAGGGCGTGAAATGGGCCACCCCGAACCCGCAGAAACTCGCCGCCGCCAAGGCTGCCTGCGATCCCTCGATCACTTGGGTCGGCGGTCTTGCCGAGGTCTGGGCACCGACCTTCTATGCGGTGGGCGCGCGCGGCTTCACCTCGGGGCTGATCAACGTCTGGCCCGAGCGCTCGCTGGCGATCCACGCCGCGCTCGAAGCGTCGGATTACGCCGAGGCCAACCGCCTGATCGGCGAGATGCAGGCCTTCGAGGACATCCGCGCCGAAGAGCTCAACGGCACCAATGTCACCGGCGTGAAGGCCGCACTGCAGGCCACCGGCTTTGACTGCGGCGCGACCCGCCCGCCCTCGGCATGGCCGCTGACCCCGGCGCAGCAGGACAAGCTGCAGGTCTTCCTCAAGACCAACGGCCTGATCTGATCCGCCTCTCGGGGCGCCGAATCGGCGCCCCTCCCCCAAGTTTCCCTCTGCCCCCGAAAGGACCTTTCCCCATGGACGGCACGACCCCGATCTTCACCCCGCACGGCAAGCACCTGATCGCAGGTGAGTGGATCGCCACCGAGGCGCAATTCTCCTCCGAACCTGCCACCGGCCCGGTGCATGCGTTCTCTGTCGGCACGCCCGAGCTGGTCGATCAGGCCTGCAAGGCCGCCGAAGACGCCTTCTGGACCTATGGCTACACCAGCCGCGAGACCCGCGCGAAATTCCTCGAGGCCATCGCCGACGAGATCGAAGCGCGCGGCGAGGCGATCACCGAAATCGGCAGTCAGGAAACCGGCCTGCCCGAAGCGCGCCTGCAGGGCGAGCGAGGGCGCACCACCGGCCAGCTGCGTCTCTTCGCCGAGCACATCCGCAAGGGCGACTACCTCGACGTGCGCGTCGATGCCGCCCTGCCCGACCGCCAGCCGCTGCCGCGCCCGGAACTGCGCATGGTGCAGCGCCCGATCGGCCCGATCGCCGTCTTCGGCGCATCGAACTTCCCGCTCGCCTTCTCCACCGCGGGCGGTGACACCGCCGCCGCGCTGGCCGCGGGCTGCCCGGTCGTGGTCAAGGGCCACTCCGCCCACCCCGGCACCGGCGAGATCGTCGCCGAAGCCGTTGCCGCCGCCATCGAAAGCTGCGGCATGCCCAAGGGTGTCTTCTCGCTGATCCAAGGCGGCAACCGTCAGGTCGGTCAGGCGCTGGTGCAGCACCCGCTGATCAACGCCGTGGGCTTCACCGGCTCGCTCGGCGGGGGCCGTGCCTTGTTTGATCTCTGCGCGCAGCGTGAGGTTCCGATCCCCTTCTTCGGCGAGCTGGGCTCGGTGAACCCGATGTTCGTGCTGCCCGAGGCTACCAAGGCGCGCGGCGCCGAGATCGGCACCGGCTGGGCGGGCTCGCTGACCATGGGCGCGGGCCAGTTCTGCACCAACCCCGGCATCGCCGTGGTCGGCACCGGCGCCGAAGGCGATGCCTTTGTCGAGGCCGCGCGCGCCGCGCTTGAAAAGGCCGCGCCGCAGGTCATGCTCACCGAGGGCATCGCGGGCGCCTACCGCTCTGGCAAGGACCGCTTCGATGGCCGCAACGCGGTGCGTCCGCTGCTGACCACCGAGAGCGGCCCGCGGTCGGCCTCGCCGAACCTCTATGAGACCGACGCCGCGAACTACCTGCAGGATCACGCGCTGGGGGAAGAAGTCTTCGGCCCGCTCGGCCTTGTTGTGCGGGTCTCGGACGTCGACGAGATGGTCACGCTCGCCAAGGGCTTCGAAGGCCAGCTCACCGCGACGCTGCATATGGACGACGGCGATGCGGGTGCCGCCCGCGCGCTGCTGCCGGTGCTGGAGCGTAAGGCGGGCCGCGTGCTGGCCAACGGCTTCCCCACCGGCGTCGAGGTCTGCGAAGCAATGGTCCACGGCGGCCCCTACCCCGCCTCGACCAACTTCGGCGCGACCTCGGTCGGCACGCTGTCGATCCGCCGCTTCCTGCGGCCGGTCTGCTACCAGAACATCCCCGGCGCCGTGCTGCCCGAGGACCTCGCCTGACGCGAAACTTTGCCCGGTCCGTCTTCTTGCCCCCTGCGGACCGGGCCCCCGATTTACTGGAGGAGAACTCGATGAATCCCGAAACCCGTGACATTCTGATGGATGTGTCCGTCGCGACGCTGGCCACCGCGCTCTTCAAGCGCGGCCTGCGCAACCAGGTGATCCAGGGCGTGCACCCGGTCGGCTGGAAGGGCAAGAACATGGTCGGCCCCGCCTTCACCCTGCGCTATATGCCCGCCCGTGAAGACCGCAACCAACTCACCGAGTTCCGCAACCCCGAGCACCCGCAGCGCGTCGCGATCGAGACCTGCCCGGAAGGCAGCGTTCTGGTGATGGACAGCCGCAAGCAGGCCAATGCCGCCTCTTCGGGGGACATTCTGATCACCCGCCTGATGATGCGCGGCGGGGCTGGCGTGGTGACCGATGGCGGCTTCCGCGACGCGGCGGTGATCGCCGAGCTCGACATCCCGGCCTATCACACCCGCCCATCGAGCCCGACCAACCTCACCAACAACGAGGCCATCGCGATCAACGAGCCGATCGGCTGCGGTGATGCGCCGGTGTTCCCCGGTGACATCATCGTCGGCGATGCCGACTGCGTCATCGTGATCCCGGCGCATATGGCCGAAGAGGTTGCCGCCGAGGCCAAGGAAATGACCGCCTACGAGGATTTCGTCGTCGAGCAGGTCAAGGCCGGCGAGCCGATCATTGGCCTCTACCCGCGCGTCAACGAAGAGAAGTTCGGACCGCTCTTCGAAGCATGGCGCGAGAAGAACGGCCGCTGATCCAGCCATCCTCCCCCGGCGCGGCCCTCCCTCGCGCCGGACCATTGGGGGCCGGTCTCTGCCATCGCGTGGGGGCCGGCCCCTGTTTCATTTCACGCGCTGACATTCCCCGTGGGCAGCTATATGGTGCGCGCTCACGCAAAACGGGAGCGCCCCGCATGACGATCACCCAAGAAGATGAGCTCGACGGGCTGAAAGATATCGGCCGGATCGTCGCCAACACGCTGCGCGCCATGGCAAAAGCCATGGAGCCGGGCATGACCACGCGCGAACTCGATGAGATCGGCCGCGCCTTCCTCGAACGGCATGGCGCCGAATCCGCGCCGCAGTCGGCCTATGATTTCCCCGGCGCCACCTGCATCAGCGTGAACGAAGAGATCGCCCATGGCATCCCCGGCGAGCGGATCATCGCGCAGGGCGATCTGGTGAACATCGACGTCTCTGCCTCGAAAGATGGGTTCTTTGCCGACACCGGCGCCAGCTACCGCGTCGGGCCCGCGCATCCGCTGCTCGACAAGCTGTGCCGCGATGGCAAGCGCGCCATGCAGATCGGCATCGGTCAGGTCGCCGAGGGCAAACCACTGGCCGGGATCGGCAACGCCATTGGCAAGTTCGCCGATGAGCGCGGCTATACGCTGATCCGCAACCTTGCCAGCCACGGTGTCGGGCGCTCGCTGCACGAGTATCCCGAAGAGATCGCCACTTGGCCAAACCGCAGCGACCGGCGCCGGATCGACAAGGGGCTGGTGCTGACCGTCGAGCCCTTCCTCTCCACCGGCGGGCTCTGGGCCAGCGATGGCGACGATGGCTGGACGCTCTATGCCGAGCCCTGCGCCCCGGTCGTGCAATACGAACACACCATTGTGGCCACGACGCGTGGCGCGATCATTCTCACCCAGCCGGGCTGAGGCACACGCGCCTCCGCAAACGAAAAAGCGCCGCCCGGCAGTCAGCAGGGCGGCGCTTCTGTCAGTCTGGCGGCGATCAGCTCGCTTCGGCCATCCCTTCATGCCCGGACGAGCGCAGCGCGCTGTCGAGCAGGTGGCGGGTATAGGGATGCTCGGCGCGCAGGTTGCGCATCGCCTCCACTTCCAGCGTCTCGACGATCTCGCCCTTCTGCATGACCGCCACGCGGTCGCACATATGGCCGATGACCCCAAGATCGTGGCTGACCATCAGATAGGTTAGGCCGAACTCGGCGCGCAGGTCCGACAGCAGGTTGAGGATCTCGGCCTGTACCGACACGTCAAGCGCCGAGGTCGGCTCATCCAGCAGCAGCACCTTGGGCTCGGGCGCCAAGGCCCGCGCGATGGCGACGCGCTGCCGCTGTCCGCCCGAGAGCTGGTGCGGGTAGCGGAAGCGGAAACCGCCGCCCAGACCCACCTGTTCCAGCAGCCGGTCGATGCGCGCATCCACCCCGTCCTTGATACCGTGCAAGGCAAGCGTCTCGCTCAGCACCCGGTCGATGGTCTGGCGCGGATGCAGCGAGGCGTAGGGGTCCTGAAACACCATCTGCACCCGGCGGTAGAAGCTGCGCGAGCGCTTGGCCCCCGCCAGCTTCTCGCCGCCCACATGCATGGCGCCATGCCAGTCGTTGACCAGCCCGACGAGCGCGCGCAGCACCGTCGACTTGCCCGAGCCGGACTCGCCGACAAGCCCGTAGCTTTCGCCCTGCGCCACGTTCAGGTCGATCCCATGCACCACGCGGGTGCGCTCGTGACCTTCGCCGAAGAAAACCTCCAGCCCTTCGATCTGAATTTCCGGCTGGCTCATAGCATCGCACTCACAGACGGGGCCTCGCGCCAGACCGGATCGCGCTCAAGCGCCTCCAGCCGCGGACGCGGGCGTTCAAGATCGGGGACCGAGTTGAGCAGGCCCAGCGTGTAAGGGTGTTTCGCCTCATGCAGCTTGCCCGCCTCGCAGACCTCGACGATCCGCCCGGAATACATCACCGCCACCCGGTCGCAGAAGCCCGCCACCAGATTGAGATCGTGGCTGATGAAGATCAGACCCATGCCGCGCTCGCGCACCAGCTTGTCCATGATCTCCAGCACCTGCAGCTGCACCGACACGTCGAGCGCCGAAGTGGGCTCGTCGGCGATGAGGATCTCGGGGTTGGGGATCAACATCATGGCGATCATGATGCGCTGGCCCATGCCGCCCGAGACCTCATGCGGGTAAAGCTTCATCACCCGCTCGGGCTCGCGGATCGCCACGGCGTCGAGCATCTCCAGCGCGCGTTTGCGCGCCTCGGATTTGCCCACCTTTTCATGGGTGCGCAGCGCCTCGACGATCTGGTCGCCGACGGTCATCACCGGGTTCAGCGAGTATTTCGGGTCTTGCATGATCATCGAGATATGCTTGCCCCGGATCGCCCGCATCCGCTTTGGCGAGGCATCGAGCAGGCTTTCGCCCTGCATCTCCATGCGGTCCGCCGTCACCTCACCCGGCTTGCGGATGAGCCCGAGGATGGCCCGGCCGGTCATCGACTTGCCGGAGCCGGACTCGCCGACGATCCCCAGACGTTCGCGGCCGAGCGAGAGGGAAATCCCCCGCACCGCCTCGAAGGTCCCCGAGCGCGTGGGAAAGCGCACCGAGAGGTTCTCGATATCCAGAAGATTGCTCATTTGCCGGCCTCCTTCGGGTCAAGCACGTCGCGCAGACCGTCGCCGATCAGGTTGAATGCGAGCGAGATGGCAAAGATCGCAAGGCCGGGGATGGTGGCCACCCACCAGTAATCGAGGATGTACTTGCGCCCCTCCGAGATCATCGCGCCCCACTCCGGGCTCGGCGGCTGTGCACCAAGGCCGAGGAAGCCGAGGCCCGCCGCGGTGAGGATGATCCCCGCCATGTCGAGCGTCACCCGAATGACGAGGCTCGAGATGCACAGCGGCCAGACGTGGCGCGTGATGATGCGCAGCGGCCCGGCGCCCTGCAGGCGGATGGCATGGATATAGTCGGCGTTGCGGATGGTCAGCGTCTCGGCCCGCGCGATACGGGCGTAGGGCGGCCATGCGGTCAGCGAGATCGCCAGCACCGCGTTCTCGATCCCCGCCCCCAGCGCCGCCACGAAGGCCAGCGCAAGGATGAGCCGCGGGAAGGCGAGGAAGATATCGGTGATGCGCATCAGCACGGTATCGACCCAGCCGCCGAAATAGCCCGCGCAGGTGCCGATGATCAGCCCCAGCAGCGGCGCCACCAGCGCCACCAGCAGCACGATGTAGATCGAGATCCGCGCGCCATAGAGCAGCCGCGAATAGATGTCGCGGCCAAGGCTGTCAGTGCCGAAGATATGCCCGTCCCAGCCCGGCGGCTTGAGCCGCGCACCGAGGTCCTGCACGAAGGGATCATTGGTCGCCAGCAGCGGCGCGAAGATCGCAGCCAGCACAAGGATGGCCAGCACGATCAGGCCAAGCGTGGTCAGCTTGTTGGAGGTCAGCTTCAGCCAGCCCTGATACCAGGCGGCGGCGCGCGCCTGCCCGCGGGACTGCGGCGTGTCGCTGAGCAGCCAGGCCTTCAGGCCCGGCTTTGCGTCGGTTTTGGTGTGCGAGGTCATTTGGCCCTCGGATCGAAGAAGCGGTAGAGAAGGTCCGAGAAGATGTTGAGGCAGACGAAGATCGTCCCGATCACGACGGTGCCCCCAAGGACCGAGGCCATGTCATTGGCCAGAAGCGAGGTGGTGATATAGCTGCCGATGCCGGGCCATGCGAAGATGATCTCGGTCAGCACCGAGCCTTCAAGCAGGTTGGCATAGGCCAGCGCGATCACCGTGATGAGCTGGATGGCGATGTTGCGGAAGGCATGGCGCCAGACCACGTTCCATTCGCTCAGCCCCTTCACCCGCGCGGTGATGACATATTCCGAGTTCAGCTGTTCAAGCATGAAGCTCCGGGTCATGCGGCTGATGTAGGCGAGGCTGAAATAGCCCAGCAGACAGGCCGGCAGGATGATGTGCGAGAGCGCGTCCTTGAACACGTCCCAGTCGCCCGCGATCAGCGCGTCGACCAGCAACAGCCCGGTGCGCGTCGGCACCAGCCCCTCGTAGAACACGCCAAGCCGCCCGGGCCCGGCCACCCATCCAAGGATGCCGTAGAAAATCAAAAGCCCCATGAGACCGAGCCAGAAGATCGGCATGGAATAGCCCACAAGGCCGATCAGGCGCGATAGCTGGTCGATCCAGCTGCCGCGGTAGACCGCCGCCAGAACCCCCAGCGGCACGCCCAGAACCACCCCGAGGATGGTGCCGATCGTCGCCAGTTCCAGCGTTGCGGGGAAGACGCGGGCAATATCCTCGGCCACCGGCTTGCCGGTGCGGATCGAGGTGCCGAAATCGCCCTGCAGCACGTCGCCCACATAGATGGCAAACTGCGCGATCAGCGGCTTGTCGAGCCCGAGCTCCAGATAAACCTGGTCATATTGCGCTTGGCTTGCGCGCTCGCCGATCACCGCGAGCACCGGATCGATCGGCATCACGCGGCCGATCATGAAGGTGACGAACAGCAGACCCAAAAGGGTGATCGCCACGGTGAAGATCAGGCTGACGGATTGCTTCAGCCATTTAGGCGGAAAGGAGGACGCCGAGCGCCCTCCTCCGTTTGTCGTTGTCTCTGCCACGGGATTACTTCGTCACAACCCAATAGGAGACCGCGGTGGTCGCGCCGCCAGCCACGAAGTGCTCGACGCCCGACTGCATGGCGTTCTGCTCGATCTGCTGGAACATCATGCCGAAGGGGCTGACTTCCATGTGCTCGCGCTGCAGCTCTTCGTACATCGCCGCACGCTTGGCACTGTCCTGCTCGACGACGGCGGCGAGGGTCTCTTCGCTCATCTCCGGCAGTTCCCATGCGTTGCGCCACGCCAGCAGGCCAGTCGCGCCCGCCTCATCCGAGTTGTCGGGGTTGTAGGCGAACGTGCCGGCATTGGTGTTGGGGTCGGGATAGTCCGGGCCCCATGCGCCGAGGTAGATGTCATGCTCACGCGCGCGGTAGGTGTCGAGCGTCTGCGCGCCGGTGCCCACGATCATCTCGACGTTGATGCCGATCTGGCCCCAAGTGTTCTGCAGCGACTGACCGATGTCGATCCGCTCCTGCGCGTCGCGGACGTTGATGGTGATGTCGAAGCCGTCACCATAGCCTGCCTCGTCCAGCAGACCTTTGGCCTTCTCGATGTCGAAGCTGTAGGGCGTGTCGTCGATCGCACCCATGAAGGTCGCGGGCAGGAAGGACTGGTGCGTGATGTACTGGCCCTTGAGGAAGCTGTCCTGCATGCCGGTGTAATCGGTGGCGTATTTCATCGCCTCGATCACCTGCGGGTTGGACAGGATCTCGTTCTTCTGGTTGGCCGACCAATACATCAGGCGGCCGCGCAGCTCGTCGACGACCTTGACGCTGTCGACGCCTTCAAGGCCCGCCACATCCTCGGGCGAGAGGTTGCGCGCGATGTCCACGTCGCCACGTTCCAGCTGCAGGCGCTGGGTGGCGCTTTCCTGAATGTGCTGCACGATCACGCGCTTCATCGCGGGTGCGTCGCCTGCATACTCGGGGTTCAGGTCGAGCGTGTAGCTTTCATCGGGCTTCCACGACGCCAGCTTGTAGGGGCCCGAGCCTGCGGTGTTGTCGCGCAGCCATGCGTTGCCCATGTCGCCGTCGACCTCATTGGCCATCACGGTTTCCATGTCGACGATGCCGCCGATGGTCGCTGCAAGGCAGTTGAGCACGAAGGACACGGCATAGGCCTTGTCGAGCTTCAGCACGAGGGTCTTCTCGTCAGGTGCGACGATGGTTTCCTCGACGTTGTCCGGCGTAAAGCCGAACTGCGTCAGGATGAACGAGGGCGTCTTGTTGAGCATCACCGCGCGGCGCAGCGAGAACTCGGCGTCCTTCGCGGTCACCGGGTTGCCCGAGGCAAAGACGTGGCCGTCCGCCATGGTGAAGGTGATCTGGGTGCCGTCTTCGGAAACTTCCCAGCTTTCCGCCAGCGCCGGCTGGAAGCCCGAGTCGAGGTCCATCGGATCGAAGTCGACCAGCGATTCATAGACGTTGCGGCTGATGTCAGCGCCGGTGAACTCGAAGCTCTCGGCCGGGTCCATCGTCTTGATGTCGTCGATGCGCTGCGCGATCACCAGCATGTTCGGCGGCGTTTCCGCCTGCGCGGTCAGCGCCGTGCTGGACAGCAGCGCCGCAGTGAGCAGTGCCGCGCCGATGCGCATCGTCCGCGCCGGGGTATGTCGGGTCATGGTCGTCTCCCTGAAGTTTTTTTGGTCTCTGCCGCGCTCGCGCGCCGCTGCGGCCACTCTCGACATCTTCGGGACAGAGCGCATGGCCGCCGCGACGTCAGGCCCGCGGTGCGCGAAGGGTCGACGAGAAATTGAGCCTTGTCGATCATTTTTTGATCAAATGTTAAAATCCAGAGGTGGTATCGTCGCGTCACTATTCTAGCATAGGTTTATTCGATTTGAGAGATTTCGCGCGAGGCGCGGGGCAAAGGCCGCGAGGGTTGTCCTTGCCGCCCCGGCATGCGGCGGTCTAACTGGCCCCGGACGCATGTCGCGCCCGCGCATTTCCCGCCCAAGCGCAATCGCCGGGGCGCTCAAGAAAGGACATCCGATGACCATCACCCGCATCCAGCCCGGCCCCCGCATGAGTCAGGCCGTGGTCTACAACGGCACCGTGCATCTGGCCGGTCAGGTCGGCCATGGTGCCGATGTCACCGAGCAGAGCCGCGACGCGCTGGCCTCGATCGAGAAGCTGCTGGCCGAGGTCGGCTCGGACAAATCGCGCATCCTGTCGACCACCGTGTGGCTCGCCGACATGGCCGATTTCGCCGCGATGAACGCCGTATGGGACGCATGGGTCGACCCCGCAAACCCGCCCGCCCGCGCCTGCGGCGAGGCCAAGCTGGCAACGCCCGACTACCTCGTGGAATTCCTCGTGGTCGCGGCTGTCGCGTAAGTCGTCGTCAAAGCGATCCCGGCGCGCCGCCAACGCGGCGCGTCATCCCCCTTTGCGGCGGCGGGTCATGCCATGCGCCGGATCATAGCCCAGCAGCGCCAGCCCGAAGAACAGCGCGAACGCCAGCACCACCCACAGCAGCGCCCAGCCGTTGATCTGCCGGTAAAGCGCGAAGCGGATCAGTTCCACCGCGTGGGTGAACGGGTTCACCGCGCAGATGTCGCGCAGCACCGTTGAGCTTTCGGCCATCTTCCACAGCGGATAGAGCGCGGTCGACAGGAAGAACATCGGGAAGATGACGAAGTTCATTACCCCCGCGAAATTCTCCAGCTGCTTGATCGTCGACGAGATCAGCAGCCCCAGCGCCCCCAGCATCAGCCCCGAAAGCACCAGCACCGGCAGTGCCAGCACATAGCCCCAGCCGGGCAGCGTGATGCCAAAGCCCGCCGCGATGGCGAGGAAGACATAGACCTGCAGGATCGACACCGCGACCCCGGCCAGCAGCTTCGACAGCAGCAGCCACCAGCGCGGCAGCGGCGAGGTCAGCAACAGCCGCATCGACCCCATCTCCTGATCGTAGACGAGGCTGAGCGAGCTTTGCATGCCGTTGAACAGCTGGATCATCCCGCATAGGCCCGGCACGATATAGACCTCATAGGTGATGTAGGTCTCGTAGGGCGGGATGATCGACAGGCCAAGCGCGGCGCGAAACCCGGCGGCAAAGACCACCAGCCACACCAGCGGCCGCACCAGCGCGGCCAGAAAGCGCGAGCGCTGGTGCACGAAGCGCAGGGCCTCGCGCCGGATGATCGCCAGCATCGCGGTCAGCCAGCGGTTCATGCCCCCGCCCCGCCCGCGGGCGCGCCGGTCATCTCGATGAACACATCCGCCAAGAGCCGCCCCCCGCGCAGCGCGGCGGCGCGCTCATGCGCCAGCACCCGCCCCCTGTGCAGCACCACCACATCGTCACCGTCCTCGATCTCATCCACCAGATGCGTGGCCCAGAGCACGGTGAGCCCGCCCTGCGCCAGCGCATGCACATGGGCGGTGATCGCGCGGCGACTCTCGAAATCGAGGCCCACGGTCGGCTCATCCAGCAGCAGCACCTGCGGGCGGTGGATCAGCGCGCGGGCGATCTCCATCCGCCGCCTATGGCCGCCGTTGAGATTGCGCACCTTCTCCGCCGCGCGCTCCTGCATGCCAAGCTGCGCCAGCGCCACCTCGGCCCGCGCCGCCGCCTCGCGCCCCGAGATGCCATGAAGCGCCGCGAAGTAGCGCATATTGCTGGCCACGCTCATATCGAGATCGAGGGTCGGCTGCTGGAACACCACGCCGATCTTCGACAGCGCCGCGCGCGGCGCGCGCGCGATGTCGTGCCCGGCAACGCGGATCTGCCCCTCGCGGCTGACGAAAAGCCGGGTAAGCAGCGCAAACAGCGTCGACTTGCCCGCCCCGTTCGGCCCCAGAAGCGCGGTGAAGCCGGGGCGCAGCGCAAAACTCACCCCGTCGAGCGCGCGCTTAGCCCCATAGCTGTAGCCGAGGTCGGAAACGTCGAGGGCGGTCACCGAGAATCCCCCCTCATCACCGGGACGCGCCGCGCAAGCGCCGGCCCGTGGGATGGCGCTGCGACCTGCGGGGTCCGCGCTTTATCCCTGCCAAATCCGGATAGCCCCCGAACGGCGCGCAGACCCAGCCAAAGCGCCAGCCCGTGGGGACGGGCCGGCGCTTGCGCGGCGCCTTCGGCTTGAGTCCGCGCCGAGGATATCTGCACGCGCGCTTTAACCCCGCCACCGGCGCGCGCGCCGCTCCCATGGCTGCAGCACCAGCCATTCCACCGCCAGCATCACCGCGATGAACGACAGCGCATAGACCAGCACCATGGTCACGTCGAAAAGCTGGAAATAGAGGTGGATCTGAAACCCCACGCCATCCGAGCGGCCAAGGAATTCCACCACCAGCACGATCTTCCAGATCACCGCCACCCCCGAGCGCGCCGCGGCGGTGATGAAGGGCGCAAGCTGCGGCAGCACCACATGGCGCAGCCGCGCCGCAAGCGGCATCCGATAGACCCGCCCCATGGCATCCAGCCCCGGATCGAGCGCCCGCGCGCCCTCGCGGATCACCGTCGCCACATTGGGGATCTTGTTGAGCGTCACCGCCACGATGGCGGCGGTCTCGGTCAGGCCGATCCAGAGGTAGCACAGGACAATCAGCACCAGCGCGGGCAGGTTGAGAAACACCACCAGCCATGGATCGAGCCAACGGTCAGCGCGCGGAAAGCGCCCCATCACCAGCCCAAGCAATATGCCCAGCCCCATGGCCAGCACAAAGGCCCATGCCACACGGATCAGCGTCTTGCCGAGATGATAAGGAAGCTCGCCCGATCGCAGCGCCTCGGCAAAGGGCTGCAGCAGCGCCCATGGCTGCGGCAGCACCTGCGCGTCATCGGTCAGCGCGGCGGCCACGATCCAAAGGACCAGCAGCCCGGCCAGCGACAACACCGCGGTGCCCGACCGGCGCGACGCCGCGGGGCTGTCGGCGCCGCCATGGCAGACGCCGGTGATACGCGCTGCGGTCTGGTTGCCCTGCACGTGGTCCTCCTCGAAGGCGGAGGGTGGGCGGCGGCAAAGGGGGCGTCAATTACTCCTTTAGGAGCGGTTCGGCCTGAACGAGATGCCTGCTAAAGTAGAGTTAACGGAAACACCGCTTCACGCGCCTCTGGGTTCTGCCTGCGGGTTCTGGGCTCTGCCTGTGGGTCAGGCTTCGATGTCGCCCTCGCCGACAACCCGGCAGCGCCAGCGGTTGACCGTGAAGTTGGGGTGTTCCTCGACCCAGCGCGCAAGTTCGGGCTGGGCACCCATCATGCAGGCCATGGGGGTGACATCTGTGTAGACGAGACTGCGTTCGGAGCAAGTGTCGGGCGCAGTGGACAAGCATGCCACAAAGAGAAGCTCAATCATGGTTGCCTCGCTTGGTTGAACGTGATGCCCCTTCAGTATCGCGCCCAGCCCCTAATATTCCGCAGAAGAGATTTGTTTCAGTCTTGCTGCGCCGCAGCAATGCCCAAAAATCATACTGGACTGCTTCGAAATTAGGCGAAATTAGGTCAGCAAACAAGCACTGGCGCCGCATCTTTGGGCAGAGGCATCTGTCGCTCAAGGCGCGGCTCGGCATCGGTGCGGGCTTTCTGGGCCTTGCGACTCTCATCACCGCGCTGATCATCGTCGCCGGAATGGGGCGCGTTTCGGACCGTCTGCAAGAGGCGCTGGCCGCCGAACGCCGGCTCGAGGACTATGCCGCGCTGTCGACGCAGGTTTCCACCTATATCCTCGTCGCCGCCGAGCTGATCCAAAGCGACCAGCCCGCCGACACCCGCGCCGCCCGCACCGCGCAGGTGGTGCAGACCTTGCAGGGCACCTTCGCCCGGCTGCGCGGCGGGCTCGACGCCGAAGTGGCCGCAGCACAGGGCCTCGACGCGCAAAGTCGCCGCGCCACGCTGTCGCTGGCGCTCGCCCGGATGGAGGCTCAGCTAAACACCGCGCAGGCCGGGCTGCTGTCAAAGGACGCCACCCGCGCGCAACTGCGTGCCCATCTCGACGGCTTCGCTTCGGCGGTGGAGCCATTGCTGGCCGAGGCGGTGAACGAAGAGCGGCGTCTGAGGCGTGAAATCCTCTCTGGCATCGACGCTTTGCGCCACCGGCTGACCCTCGCCGCCGCAACCATGGCGGGCGTCGCGCTGCTGCTCACCGCCGGGTTCTACCTGTTTTTGTTGCGCCCGCAGTTCCGGCGGCTCGACGCCCTGCAGGGCGCCGCGCGGCGCATCGGGCAAGAGGATTTCAGCGTCTCGCTGCCCGGCACCCGGCAGGACGAGATCGGGCGGCTCTACACCGAGACCAACCGCATGGCGCAGGCGCTCGCCGCCCGCGCGGGCACCGTGGCGCGCGACCGCGCCCGGCTGGAAGAGACCATCGCCAGCCGCACCGAGGCGCTGCGCGCCGCCAACGCCCGGCTCGAACGCACCGACGAGGACCGCCGCCGCTTCTTTGCCGACATCAGCCATGAATTGCGCACGCCGCTCACGGTGATCTTGATGGAGGCGCAGCTTGGCCGCCGCGGCGCGCCGCAGCCGGAAGAGGCCTTTGCCACCATCGAAAACCGCGCCACGCGGCTCGGGCGGCGGATCGACGATCTGCTGCGCATCGCCCGCTCCGAAACCGGGCAATTGGCGCTCGACCCGGCCCCCGTCGACCTTGCCCAACTGACCACCGAGGCGATCGCGGAAACCACCGCCGAGCTTGCCAACGCAGGAATGGCGCTGCAGCGCCCTGACCCGGCGACGGCCCCGCTTATGGTGATCGCCGACCGCAACTGGCTGCGGCAGGTGATCTCCGGGCTGATCCGCAACGCCATCCGCCACGCCCGCGACGGCGGGCTGCTGCGGCTCGAACTGCAGGCGCAAGGCACCGCCGCCGAGCTTCGGGTGATCGACAATGGCCCCGGCATCCCGTCCGCGGCGCAGGCGCTTGTCTTCGACCGGTTCGCCCAGTCCGGTGGGCAATCGGCGCAGGGCTTCGGCCTCGGTCTGCCGCTGGCGCGCTGGGTGATCGAGCAGCAGGGCGGAGAGATCACCCTGCAAAGCCCCCTGCCCCGCGACAGCGCGCTTGGCCCGGCCCCCGGCACACAGCTTGCGCTGCACCTGCCGCGCGCGCCGCATACATTTACATCCGAGGCCGCATCATGACCGTTGCGCCGCCGCCCCGCCTCCTCGTCGTTGATGACGATCCCGAGATTTGCTCGGCCCTCGCGCGGGGGCTCAAGCTGCATGGCTATGAGGTAGAGACCTGCAACCGCGCCGCCACCGCCCTGCCCGAGCTTGCCGCGCGCCGGTTCGATGCGGCGGTGATCGACGTGATGCTTGGGGCCGACAGCGGCATCGCGCTGGTGCGCGAGGCGCGCGAGGCCGGGGCGCAGCTGCCCATCGTCATGCTCTCGGCGCTGTCCGAGGTCGACCACCGCGCCGCCGGGCTGGAGGCGGGGGCCGACGATTATGTGGTCAAACCCTTCTCCTTTGACGAGCTGGTCGCCCGGCTGCAGGTGCAGCAGCGCCGCGTCGCCGCGCTGCGCCCCGCCCCCGCCCGTCTCGATCCCGCCGAGCGGCGCGTCACCGCCGGGCCGCACAGCGCCCAGCTGACCGAGCGCGAGTTCGCGCTGCTCTCGCTGCTGGCGGCGCAGGCCGGAACGCCGCTCACCCGGGGCGAGATTTTCGACAGGCTCTGGGCCGGGGAGTCGCGCAGCGAGAATGTGGTCGACGTCTACATCGGCTATCTGCGCAAAAAGCTGCGCCCCGCCGAGGGTTTCGGGTTCGAGATCGCCACGCTGCGCCAACGCGGCTTCTGCCTCACCGGGATCGCGCCCCTCCTCCCCGCCGCGACGCCGGGCACCGACCTTGGTCTAGGCCGCTCTTAGATTATAAGACTCGCCCCGCGCCGACCGCGCTTGCCACACTGTCTCCACCGCCAGCTGCAACAGGAGGAGATACAGATGGCCTGGACCAAACCCGTGATCCGCGAAATCGAGTGCGGCATGGAAATCAACATGTACGGACCCGATCACGACGACGGCGTGTTGTTCTGATCGGCAGCGCGCGGAGAACGTGATGCAACAGATCCGCGCGCACATCCTCGGGGCCGCTGCCGGTGGCGGCCTGCCGCAGTGGAACTGCGGCTGCGACAACTGCCGGATGGCCCGCGCAGGCGACATCCCCGCCCAGACCCAAAGTTCGCTGGCCGTCTCGGCGAATGGCACGGACTGGGCGATCCTCAACGCCTCGCCGGACATCCGCGCGCAGCTTGCCGCGACCCCGTCGCTGCATCCCACGGGCCTGCGTGAGATGCCCCTGCGGGCGGTGCTGCTGACCAATGGTGACATCGACCATGTGGCCGGCCTGCTCACCCTGCGCGAAATGCAGCCCTTCACGCTTTACGCCACGCCCGGCATCCATGAGGTGATCGCCGCCAATCCCGCCTTCGACGCGCTCAATCCCAAGGTCGTCACCCGCGCCCCGCTGGCGCTGGAACAGCCGGTGGAACTGGTGCCTGGGCTCTTCGCCACGCTGTTCTCGGTGCCCGGAAAAGTGCCGCTCTATATGGAGGGCGGCGAGATGGACGGCGCTCTGCAGACCGACCTCATGGGCGAGCAGACCGTCGGCGTCGAGCTCAGCACCGGCGGAAGCCGCGCCTATTACATTCCCGGCTGCGCCCGGCTTGATGAGGCGCTGCGCGAACGGATCTCCGGTGCCGCGCTGGTGCTGTTCGACGGCACGCTCTGGCGCGACGACGAGATGATCGCCGCGGGCCTCGGCCAGAAGACCGGGCGCCGCATGGGCCATATCTCGATGAGCGGCCCGGCAGGGTCGATCGCCGCCTTCGACGGGCTGGACGTGGGTGCCAAGGTCTTCGTGCATATGAATAACACCAACCCGGTGCTGCGCCCCGGCTCCCCCGAGCGGGCCGAGGCCGAGGCCGCGGGCTGGATCATCGGACAGGATGGACTGGAGCTTACCGCATGACACGCACCCCCCCACAGCAAGACCCGCTGTCCCGCGCCGATTTCGAGGCCCGCCTGCGCCACATCGGGGCGGTGCGCTACCATGATCTGCACCCGTTCCACGATAGACTGCACGGCGGCGACTGCAGCCCCGACGAGGTCCGCGCCTGGGTGATCAACCGCTACTACTACCAGCACTCCATCCCGATGAAGGACGCCGCCTTCATGTCGCGCGTCGAGGACCCGGACCTGCGCCGGGCATGGCGCTCGCGGATCGAGGATCACGACGGCACCGAAACCAACGAAGGCGGCATCCGCCGCTGGCTGCGCCTCGCCGAGGCGGTGGGGCTGGACCGCGACTATGTGGCCTCCTGCGCGGGCGTGCTGCCCGCCACCCGGTTTGCGGTGGATGCCTATGTGCGCTTCGTGCGCGACAAAAGCCTGCTGGAGGCGGTCGCCGCCTCGCTGACCGAGCTTTTCGCGCCGAAAATCCACGCCAGCCGCATCGAGGGCCTCTTGCAGAACTACGCTTTCGCCGATGACGCGGCGCTGAGCTATTTCCGCAACCGCCTGACCGAGGCCCCCAAGGATGTCGCCTTCGGGCTCGACTGGGTGCTGACCCACGCCGACACCGCCGAAAAGCAGGAACAGGCGGCGCAGGCGCTGATCTTCAAGACCGATGTGCTCTGGTCGCAGCTCGATGCGCTCTGGGGGGCCTATGTCGCCCCCGCCCGGATTCCGCCCGGCGCCTGGCACCCCGGCGAGGGGTTGGCCAAAAGCGAAGCGGCCGCCTGATGGACCCCGCCGCGATCCCCGCCCTGCCCCGCGGCGTGCGCCTGCACCGCGACAGGGTGCGCGGCGGCTGGGTGCTGCTCGCCCCCGAGCGGGCCGTGACCCTCGATGCCATCGCCCATGCCATCCTGTCGGAAGTGGACGGCAGGCGCAGCTTTGCCGAGATCACCGAGACCCTCGCCGCTCGCTACGCCGCCCCGCCCGCGCAGATCGCCAAGGACGCCGCGAGCTTTCTGCACGCGCTTGAGGCCCGCCGCTTTCTCGATGTGACCCCCTAAGCCGCTTCTTCTCTTTCCAAATACGCACGGCCCGGCGCCGACCACGGGCCCCACCGCTGATCAAAGGCCCGCCATGACCGCCATGACCAAAGCCACGCCGTCTCCCCCGATCGCCATGCTTGCCGAGCTGACCCACCGCTGTCCGCTGTCCTGCCCCTATTGCTCCAACCCCGTCGAGCTGGCGCGGCAGGACAGCGAGCTCGACACCGCCACTTGGGCGCGGGTGTTCAAAGAGGCCGCGGAGATGGGCGTGCTGCAACTGCACCTCTCGGGCGGCGAGCCCGCCACAAGGCGCGATCTCGAGGATCTGGTGCGCGCCGCGCGCGAGGCCGGGCTTTACACAAATCTCATCACCTCGGGCATTGGCCTCACCGAGCGGCGCCTTGGGGCGCTCGACGCCGCCGGGCTCGACCATATCCAGCTCAGCCTGCAGGGCACCACGCCCGAGATGGCTGATGAGATCGGCGGCTATCGCGGCGGCTTTGCCCGTAAGCTGCAGGTGGCGCAATGGATCGGGCAGATCGGCTTTCCGCTCACGCTCAATGCGGTGCTGCACCGGCGCAACCTGCACCAGCTGCCGCGCGCGCTGGAGATGGCGGTGGAGATGGGCGCGCGGCGGATCGAGGTCGCCACGGTGCAATTCCACGGCTGGGCGCTGAAGAACCGCGACGCGCTGATGCCGACCCGCGCCCAGGCCGAGGAGGCCACGCGCATCGTCACCGAGGCCCGCGTCCGGCTGAAGGGCCAGTTGGTGATCGACTATGTGCCCGCCGACTACCATTCGGACTATCCCAAGCGCTGCATGGGCGGCTGGGGTTCGACCGGGCTCAACATCGCGCCCGACGGCCAGGTTCTCCCCTGCCACGCGGCGCAGACCATCCCGCATCTGAGCTTTGAGTCGGTCAAGGACCGACCCCTTGCCGAGATCTGGCTCCATAGCGCGGCGTTCAACGCCTATCGCGGCACCGACTGGATGCAGGAGCCCTGCCGCTCCTGCGAGCGCAAGACGATCGACTTCGGTGGCTGCCGCTGTCAGGCCATGGCGCTGGCGGGCGATCCGGCGGCGACGGACCCGGTCTGCGTGAAGTCCCCGCATCATGTGGACCTGCAGGCGCGGGCCGAAGCCCATGCGCAGGCCACAGGCGCGCCGCTGGTCTACCGCAGCGCCCCCAGAAAACCGGTCCCCGAGCCCGCCGAGTGAGTTTGGTGCCCGCACCGGCGAGCCGGAATCATCCCCAATTAGAGCCTGTTAGGATCGCGACTCGCGCTGTTCCCTCCCCTGCGCACGATTCGACCGGGCGCGGCGCCGCGCCCCGATCCGCGCCATAAGCCTTGAAATTGCGCAACACCGGACGTGAAAAGCTTTGACGCCAATTATCCGCGTTATTTCAGTGACTTATTTCACCTCTTGCGCGCAGCGCATGAAGCCCCGCAAGATGTCGCGGCAGACCCCCTGCCCCACAACCGCAGGAAATTGTGGACAACTGCGCTCTCTCTTGCGTAAAGAAACGGTAATAAAAGCGCTGGCGGAAAACAGCGTTACCGAAAATGAGGGCAGCAGTGGCGGAACCGATTCACATCAACGCCCGCGTGCGGGAAAACGCCGAAGCGATCAGCGCGGCGCTCGAAGACCATATGCTGAAGGTCTTCGCCCCCGATGCGCGAAAGGAATTGCGCCGTTTCTCCGCCGGAGAAGCGGCCGAACTGCTTGGCATCTCTCCGAGCTTCCTGCGCAAGCTGCATTTCGAAGACCGCGTGCCCGAGGTGCATACCACGCCGGGCGGAAGAAGACACTATTCCGGGGCAGATCTGCTCGAGATCCGCAAGATCCTCGACAGCACCGCCAAGACCAAGGGCACCTACATGCGCGGTCGCCGCGAGGGCGACAAGGTGCAGGTGCTGTCCTTCCTCAACTTCAAGGGCGGCTCGGGCAAGACCACAAGCTCGATCCACACCGCGCAGCGGCTGGCGCTGAAGGGCTACCGGGTGCTGGCGGTCGATATCGACCCGCAGGCCTCGCTGACCACGCTGTTCGGCTACCGCCCCGAGTATGATTTCCTGCATTCCGGCACGATCTACGACGCGATCCGCTACGACGATCCGGTGCCGCTGTCGCAGGTGATCCAGAAAACCTATTTCACCGGCATCGATCTGGCGCCGGGCGGGCTGATCTTGCAGGAATTCGAGCATGAGACCCCGCAGGCGCTGATGGCCAACATGCAGCCGCCGTTCTTCTCGCGCATGGCCGCCGCGCTGCAGGAGGTCGAGGCCGATTACGACGTGATCATCTTCGACTGCCCGCCGCAGCTGGGCTATCTGACCATGTCGGCGCTCTGCGCCTCGACCGGCGTGCTGATCACCATCGTGCCCAACATGCTCGACATCGCCTCGATGGCGCAATTCCTGCAAATGAGTGCCGATTTGCTCGATGTGGTGTCGAATGCCGGGGCCAGCATGGAGTTCGACTTCCTGCGCTTCCTGATCAACCGCTACGAGCCCAACGACGGCCCGCAGCAGCAGGTGGTGGCCTTCCTGCGCCAGCTTTTCGGCGAGGAAGTGATGGTCGCGGCCATGCTCAAATCCACCGCCATCTCTGATGCCGGGCTGACGACGCAGACGCTCTATGAGGTCGACCGCTCGCAGTTCCACCGCAACACCTACGACCGCGCGGTGGATTCACTCAATCAGGTCAACGATGAGGTCGAGTCTCTCATTCAGAAAGCATGGGGACGCTGATGGCACGTAAAGGCATTCTGGAACCAAGAATTTCGACCCTCGGCGGCGGCGCAGAGCGCAAACCGACCGCCGCTGAATCGCGGATGATGCCGCGCGGCGCGGTCGGCGCGCTGCAAAGCTCGCTGTCGAAGCTGCAGGAGAACGCGGTTCAGGAGATCGAGCCCGATCTGATCGACGACGCCGGGTTTGAGGACCGTCTGGGTCTCGACCCCGAAGCGCAGGGTCAGCTGAAAGAGAGCCTGCAGACCTACGGCCAGCAGGTGCCGGTGCTTTTGCGCCCGCATCCCAAACAGAACGGCCGTTTCGAGATCGTCTACGGCCGCCGCCGCCTTGGCGCGCTGCGCGAGCTGGGGATGAAGGTCAAGGCGATGGTCCGCCAGCTTGATGATCACGCGCTGGTCATGGCGCAGGGTCAGGAAAACACCTCGCGGCAGGACCTGAGCTTCATCGAAAAGGCCAGTTTCGCCGCGCAGCTGCAGGACTCGAACTATGACCGGCAGACAATCGCCGCGGCGCTGTCGATCGACCTGCCGATGGTGAGCCGGATGCTGAAGGTCGGCACGGCGTTTTCCCTGCCCTTCCTGCGTCAGATCGGCTCTGCCCCCGGCATCGGGCGCGACCGCTGGATGGCGCTGGCGAAGATCCTGCAGGACGAGGCGGCGAGTGCCCGCGCCGAGGAGGCGATGCGTGCGCCCGGCTTCGATGCGCTGGATTCCGATGCCCGTTTCGACGCGGTCTATGGCGCCACGCAGCGCAAGACCACCGTGGCCAAGCCCCCTGCCCCGCGTCCGCGCAGCCTGCGCGCGCATGATGGCACCGCGCTGGCCGAAATTCGCAGCACCGCGCGGGGCCTGACCCTGACGGTGCCGTCAAAAACAGCGGATGGTTTCGATCGCTGGCTCGACGCCCGCGCCGAAGAGATCATCCAAGACCTTCACGACCGCTGGCAAAGCACCCGGTCGGAAGACTGAGAGAGCAGTAGAAAAACAACGGAGGCACGAGAGGACAGGCGACAAAAAAAGAAAAGCCCCCCAGGACGGATCCCGGAAGGCCCTTCTCGAAAGTAGCAATTTGAGTTAGCCGCCAGAGCCGTTCCCTGTCAACTCCGCATCACGGTGTGGGGCAGGAAATTTGTTGTCTTTCGTGAAAAATATATGCTGGAGACGTCCCGACAGCCTGTCGGGCGGCCAATCTCGGCTTGCCTGACGGCGCAGGTCGGCACCCATGACAAATGGGCGCTGCTGCGCGACCTCACGACTGTGTCCGAAGACTTCGGTCTCGGGCATCGCACGCTTTCGGTTCTGAAAGCGCTGCTGACCTTCTGGCCGGAACGCGAGCTGCCCTGCGACGACGCCATCGTGTTTCCCTCGAACCGGGTGCTCTCCGAGCGCCTGTCGGGAATGCCCGAGAGCACCCTACGGCGGCATCTCAGCAAGCTGGTGGAAAGCGGCATTGTCAGCCGTCACGACAGCCCCAACGGCAAACGCTACGCCCGGCGCTGCGGGGCCGAGATTGGCATCGCCTTCGGCTTTGACCTCTCTCCCCTCGCCCGCCATGAGGCCGCGCTGGCCCGAGCCGTGGCCGAAACCGAGCTGCGCCGCGAACGGCTGGCGGTGCTGCGCGCGCGTCTCGGGATGCTACGCCAGCACCTGTGCGAGAGCGCGGCGCCCTGCCCCGCTCTGCTTGAAGAGGCCCGCCTGCTGCTGCGCCGGAAATGCTCTGAAGCGGTCCTCAATGAGATGATCCAGCGGCTCGATGCCGCGCTTCCGGTGATGCCGAAAGCCGAAGTCTTGGTCGAAGTGGACACCAATACCGCTTCCGCACCAGCGCAAATGAGCGCCAGCAACAGCCAAAATGAGCGGCACATACAGGAATCAGATAGATCCTTCTCTGACTCTGATAGCGCCCAGCCGACGAACGACACGCGGGCGGAAAGCGCCGAACCTGCAGAGAAAGACAGGCTCACCCTTCCGCAGATCACCGAGACTTGCCGCGAGTATCAAACCTTCTTCCCGGAAAAGCCGCGCAACTGGCACGAGCTGATTTCCATGACCCAGAGGCTTGCGCCGATGATGGGCATCGAAGCGCCGGTTCTGCATGACGCGCAGCGGACCATGGGGCCAGAGCGTGCGGCGGCGGTGCTTTTGTGCCTGCTCGACCGTCATTCCGAGATCCGCAAGCCCGGCGCCTACCTCAGACGGCTGACACAGATCGCCAGAAACGGCGGATTTTCGGTCTCCAGCATGCTTGGCGCGCTGTCGCGCCGGGCACCTTCTGGAAATTGTCAGCTGACAACTTGAAAAACGGCGTGTTTTCAGAAGCTTGTAAAAACGGCCCCTGACACGTCCGGCTGACAACATGGATATGCGACCTTGGGCTGTGTTTCGGTGCACCCGCAGCATCGCCTAGACTGAACGCCAACGAGACAACGCAGAGACCCCGATGCCCCCCGCCATCCCCCGCCCGAGGATTTCGCGATGACAGCTTCCCTGCATATCCCCGGCGCCAGCCTGCAGGTCTGCGAGTTGGCGGCCCTGCGTGCCACGGCGATGGATGGCTTTGGTCCGTGGCAAACGGGCGCGCTGCCCGGTGCGGTGCTGGTCGCGGATTTCCGGCCCTCGATGCTCAGCGGTCAGCTGCGGGCCTTTCGTTCTGTGGCGGCGGCGGAGGCGCTGGCGCTGATCGGCTGGCGGGTCTGCCTCGACGGCGGCTGGGTCGCGTTGCTGGCGCTTGGAGCCGGAGCGCCCGTGGTGGTCGCGCCCAGCCATGGCGACGAAGGCATGAGCCGGGTGATCGACGGTCTGGTGCGTGCGCATGACCTTGCCGAGGGGCTGGCGCTGGCCGGACAGTTCGAGGACCCGCCGCTGACCCCGGCGCTCTGCGCGCTCGACGAGATCGCAGTCCCCGGCGCGGCGCTGGTCATTGCCTCGGGATTTGAGATGCCCGGCGCTGGTCTTGCCGCCCGGATCGAGGCGCTGTCGCGCGCGCATCACCTGCGGCTTTTGCATGTGACCGATGGCGGCGAGCCCGAGTGCCCACCGACCCGCGGGCTGTTTGCGCTCGACGCAAATCTGCCGCCCGAACATGCCGCGCCGTATCTGTCACGGGCCCTGCGGCTGGTGCCGCGCCAAGGCTGCATCTGAGCCGTACGGCTGACAATCGCGGTCCCCGCGCGCAGCTCTGCAGCCGATACCAATGGTTGAATTGCCAGCATCCGGCCTTGGCCGCACCCTTGGCGCAGGCGCGCCAGAACGCAGCGCCCGCTTGGGAGGAGCAAGACGAATGGGAATTCTCGACAAGATATTTGGTGGTGACGAAGGCCCGGCAGAGGCGCGCTTCACGCATGTGAAAATTCATCCTCAGGTCGACACTGGCGTCGGCTCGGCACGGCCGGGCTTTGCCGGTGGAACGCTGACGTGCAAATGCACCAGCGATCCGGTTGTTGTGAAAGTCGGCGCGCAGACCGCGCATAACCACGTCTGCGGCTGTACCAAGTGTTGGAAACCCGATGGCGCGGTGTTCAGTCAGATCGCGGTTGTCAGCCGGGATCAGGTGAGTGTCGTCGACAATGGCGACAAGCTGCAGGTGGTCGATCCCTCGGCGGCGATCCAGCGCCACGCCTGCAGCGGCTGCGGCGTGCATATGTACGGGCGCATCGAAAACACCGGCCATCCGTTTCACGGGCTCGACTTCGTGCACACCGAACTCTCGGATGACAGCGGGTGGGCGCCGGCGGAGTTTGCCGCTTTCGTCTCGTCGATCATCGAGTCGGGTGTCGATCCGGCGCGGATGGACGACATCCGGGGCAGGCTGCGCGAGCTTGGGCTCGAGCCCTATGATTGCCTTTCGCCGCCGCTGATGGATGCGATCGCCACCCATGTGGCAAAGCAGAACGGCGCGCTGGCCTAGCAAACCGACCTGCATTCAACCGGCTGGCACCTTCGCGAACCCCGCGAAGGTGCTTCGTGCTTGAGGAGGACGGGGCCGTGAACGGCAAGCAAGGGAGTGCAGCTTTTCGCCGGTCCGAGGCGCGGGACCTGACGCCGGGGAATTACACCATTGCGCGAAAGAAAATTCATGCGCTAACGTTGAGCTGGGAGGAGAGTTCAATGAAAGACATGCAAGATGCGGCAGCATCGGGCACGATCGGGCCTGTCCTGATCGTCGATGATCACCCGCTTTACAGCGATGCTTTGGCGGCCGCGTTGCGCGCTGCGTTCCCAGATTGTCAGCCGTCGCAGGCGCAGACATTGGGGGCCGCGCTCGAGCTGCTGGCGCAGGGGGTCACGCCCGATCTGGTGATGTTCGATCTCAAGCTGCCGGATGTCTGCGGGATCTCCGGGTTCCAGAAGCTGCGCGAGGCGCTGCCGGAAACTCCGGTGCTGGTGATCTCGTCGCTGACCTCGGTGCAGGTGGTGCAGGCCCTGATGGAGGCGGGGGCTGCAGGGTTCCTGCCCAAGGACGCTCCGGCGCCGGTGCTGCGACAGGCCCTGCGCGAGATCGCGGCGGGCCACACCTATGTGCATTCGGGCTATGCCGGGCGTGCCATCGAAGAGCCCGCCGAGCAGCTGCCCTTCGAGGCGATGCATCCGAAGCTGGCCGAACTGACGCCGCAGCAGAAACGCATCATGAAGCTGATCTGCGCCGGCAAGCCGAACAAGCAGATCGCCTATGAGCTCGATCTGGCGGAGGCCACGGTGAAGGCGCATATCACCGCGCTCTTGCGGCGGCTTGGGGTGCAGAACCGGACACAGGCGGCGGTGCTGGTGGAAAGCTCGCAGCCCGCCACGGCGATCGGCGCGGCGGATGCCGACGCGCAGGCCTTCCTGAGCCGCTGAGCCGCCGACCCGAATGGCGCCCGACGGCCAGTTGCCCCGCTTCATCCGCATCGCGGTCTCGCATCAGTCCGAGGCCGCCGCCGCCGTGACCGAGGCGCTGGCGGCGCTCGATCTGCCCGAGATCTGCTTCATCCTCGCGTTTCTGCCCGAAGGGCTGGCGCCGGACGCGGTGGCCGCCGCGCTCGACGCGGGCTCGGGCGGGGTGCCGGTGTTTGGCTGCACGACGGCTGGCACGATCACCCCCGAAGGCTATGAGACCGGCGCGCTGCTGCTGCTGGCCTTTCCGCGGGAACACTTCCGCTGCGCCTCGATGCTGATCTCGCCGCTGAAGCCGCTCGAGATGAAAGCCATCGCCAGCGAGGTGCGCAGCCACGCCGCGAGGTTCCGCCGCACCGCCGGATGGAACCGGCTGGCGCTGATCTTTGCCGACGGGCTGGCCAAGCAAGAGGAGATGCTGGTCGCCACGCTGGAGGCGGCGCTTGGCGAGGTGCCGGTCTTTGGTGGCTCGGCGGGGGATAATCTGGCCTTTGAAGAGACCTTCGTGCTGCATGATGGTCAGTTCCACAGCAATGCGGCTATTCTCCTTCTGGTTGAAACGGACCTCGAATTCCAAGGGCTCGGCTTCGACCATTTTCTGCCGACGGAACGACAGGTGGTGGTCACCCACGCGCTGCCCGAAGAGCGGCTGGTGTTCGAGATCAACGGCGCGCCCGCCGCGCTGGAATATGCGCGCATCGTCGGCTGCCCGGTGGACCGGCTGTCGCCGCAGGTCTTTGCCGAGAACCCGATGCTGGTGCGGCAGAACATGAACTACCACGTGCGCGCGATCCACAGCGTGCCGGACAGTCACGCGCTGTCCTTCCTTGGGGCGATCGACGATGGGCTGATCCTCACGCTGGGGCGCGGCAAGGAAATCATCGAGACGCTGGAGGCAGAGCTCGACACCCGCGGGCCCGAGGGCGGGCCGCCGGATTTCGTGCTCGGCTTCGATTGCGTGCTGCGCAAGCTGGAGATCGAGCAAAAGCAGCTGGCGCCCGCGGTCAGCGAGATTTTCCGCCGCCGCCGGGTGCTGGGGTTCAACACCTACGGCGAGCAGCATTGCGGGGTGCATGTGAACCAGACTTTCGTGGGCGTCGCCTTTTACGATCCCGGGAGGCGTGAGCTGGCATGATCGACCCCGAAGAGCCGCTCGAGACCCAGCTTGCCCGGCAGGGCCGGATCATCGACGCGCTGATGCGCCGTGCCAACCGTCAGCATGAGGTCGGCAGCACCGCCTATGGGGCCTTCCAGTCGGCCATCGCGCTGCAGGCGCAGGTCTGGGCCAAGACCCGCGATCTGGAGCGCACCACCGACGAGCTGCGCCACGCCCGCGACGACACCCAGCGGATGCGCAAGAACCTTGCCGATGCGCTCTCGGCGATGGACGGCGGGGTGGCGCTGTTCACCGGCGGGCGGCTGGAGGTGTGCAACGACATCTTCCAGACGCTGCTGCCCGACATCACCGAGATCCTGCGTCCGGGGCTGCGCATCGACGCCTGTCTTTCGGCCATGGCCGAAAGCCGCCATCTGGTCACCGTCGAGGGCAGTTTCGAGACCGCGCTGGCGCAGGCGCGGCGGGGCAGGGGGGCCGCGGTGGTCACGCTGGTGATCGAGCTGACCGGCGATCGCTGGTATCAGGTCAACTTCCAGCGCACCGGCGAAGAGAACCTCGTGCTGCTGCTCACCGAGATGACCCGCATCGTGCGGCGCAACCGCTCGGAGAAGGAAAGCCTCATCGACCGCCACGCCGACTATCTGCAGGCGGTGTTCGAGAATATGACCTCGGGGGTGTGCACCTTCTCGCCGCAGGGCGAGGTGATGATGTACAACCAGCAGTTCCGCCAGTTGCTGGGGCTGCCCTACACGATCCTGCAGAAAGGCACCGAGCTGGGGCGGCTGCTCGACTACGTGGCGCAATACGGCCTGATCTCTGAGGCCGCCGAGCATGACATCGCCCATTGGCTCGACCGGCTCGAGCGGCAAGGACGGCTGCGGCGGCGGCTGCGCCATGCCTCGGGGCGGATGCTGGATCTGCACGCGCACCGGCTGCCCGACGGCGGGGTGCTGCTGGAGCTGAAGGACGTGACGCTGGAGACCCGCGCTACGGTGATGCTGGAAAACCGGGTGATCGAGCGCACCGCCGAACTGACCCGCGCCAACGCGCAGCTGCGCGAGCAGTTCGAACAAAAGGCGCGGGTGGAAGAGGAGTTGCGGCTGGCCAAGGAGCGCGCCGAGGCGGCGGTGTCGTCCAAGACCCGCTTCCTTGCTGCCGCCAGCCACGACCTGCTGCAGCCGATCAACGCCGCCAAGCTGCTGATCGCCACGCTGCTAGAGGCGGTTGCGGGCACGCGGTTCGCGCCCACGGTCGAGCGGCTGGAGGGGTCGTTCAATTCCACCGAACAGCTTTTGCATTCGCTGCTCGACATCTCGCGGCTGGAAAGCGCCGACCGTTCGCTGACGCCCTCCGAACTGTGCCTTGGTACCCTGATGCGCAGCGTCTGGGAGGATCAGACCCCGGTGGCGCAGCGCCGCGGCGTGCGGCTCGACGTGGTGCCCAGCATGGTCTTTGTGCGCTCCGATCCGATTTATCTGCTGCGCTCGATCCAGAACCTCGTGGTCAACGCGCTGCAATACACCCCCGACGGCGGGCGCGTCTTGGTCGGCTGTCGGCGGCGCGGCAATCGCGTCGAGCTGCAGGTCTGGGACACCGGCATCGGCATCAACCGCAAGGATCAGAAGCGCATCTTCGAAGAGTTCGCCCGCGCCGACAATGTGCCCTTGGGCTCGGGCGTGGGGCTGGGCCTGTCGATCGTCGATCGCACCTGCCGCCAGCTTGGCCATCACGTGAGGGTGCGCTCGAAACCCGGCGTCGGCTCGGTGTTCAGCATCGAGATGGATGTGGTCGAAGGGCGGCAGCCCGTCCCCGAAGAGCCCTGCCGCAATGACACCGCCACGCCGCAGCAGATGGATCACATCGTGCTGCTGATCGAGAACGATCCCGATGTGCTTTTCGCCTTCAGCCAGAAGCTCGAGCAATGGGGCGCCAGCGTGCTTGCGGCGCGCGGCATCGAAGAGGCGCTGGTGCATGTGGCGGACATGGGGATGCCGCCCGACATCATCCTTGCCGACTACCAGCTCGACGGGGATGAGACCGGGGATGTGGCGATTGCCGAGGTCCGCCGGGCCTGCGGCGCGCAAGTGCCCGCCATCATGATCACCGCCAACCGCGGCAACGGGCTGCTCAAGAAGGGCGCAGCGCAGGGGTTCTCGATCCTCACCAAGCCGGTGCAGCTGTCGCGGCTGCGCGCGCTCATCGAATGGAAGACCCGCTGGCAGGCACCGGACGGGTAGGGGGGCCAACCAGTATCCAGCTCAGCACCCACCTCAGCACCGACAAAAGTCGGCAATGACAGGCAGGGCAGGGGGGATAGGCTGGCGCGTGGGAGATAAGAGGGAGGAGTCTGACCGATGCGCAAGAGAATGGCCCTGATTGCCGTCGTGGCGGCGCTGGCGCTGCCTGCGGGTGCGGCGACGACCGAGGCAGAACAGACCTATGCGCTGCTCTTCAAAGAGGGCACGCTCGACGATGTGAGCCGCGCCTCGGTGCTGCGCTACACCCGCGCGGTCAGCAACAGCGCCAAGCCCGAGGCGGCAGAGCGCGACAGCGGCCAGATCGCTCTGTCGATCGACGAAAGCGGCGCGGCACCGCTCGCCAATCTGCAGTTCGAGCAAGGCGGCAAGCACCGCAACCTCGGCAGTTTTCCGGCCAGCGTCGGCAACCCGATGATCATGTATTTCTACGAGACGGTGATCCGCGACATGGCCGAGACCGCTGGCGGCTCGCCCTATTACATCCGCAACCGGGTGAAAGAGGCGCTGGTGGAGCCGGCTCAGATCGACATGGGCGAGGCAAGCTTTGACGGCGCGACAGTGCCGACGCGCACCATCACCCTGCGGCCCTTCGCGGATGATCCCAACGCGGGCCGGATGCAGGGCTTTGGCAATCTGGAACTGCGGGTGACCATGTCCGAGGCGGTGCCGGGCTGGTATCTCAGCTTCACCGCCGAGGCACCGGATGGCGGAGGGGCGGCGGGCGGCTACCGGTCTGAGCTGCGCTTTGCCGGGACGATGGCGGAATGATCCGGCGGCGCCTGCCTGCGCTGGCGCTTGGCGCGCTGCTCTGCGGTCCGGGGATCGCTTCAGCGCAGGGGATTGCCGAGCGGCTCAACGATTACCCCACCGAGGCGCGGGCCGATTACGTTTTCGGCTGCATGGCCAGCAACGGTCAGAGCCGTCAGGTGCTGCAGCAATGCGCCTGCTCGATCGACGAGATCGCAGCGATCCTGCCCTATGAGAGATACGTCGAGGCCGAAACCGTGCTCTCCATGCGCCTCACCGGGGGAGAGCGCATGGCGGTGTTCAACGGCTCTGCCGCGGCCAACGCCATCGTCGCCGATCTGCGCCGGGCGCAGGCCGAGGCCGAGGTGGTGTGTTTCTTCTGAGGTCTTCAGGTTGAGCCCTTGTTTCTTGCTGCGCGACGGGGCTTGGCGCGCCCCTCGCTGCCCATGGGCGGCGGGGGGATCGTTTGGGCCGCGGGCTCAGCCGCCCGCTTTCGGCAGCACCTGTTCGAACTCATTGCCCTCGGTATCGCGGGCCTTCACCGTCAGCGCCTCGGTGCCATTGTCGGCATAGGCAAAGCGGAACGTGGGGTTTTCCGAGATCGAGATGCCGCCCTCCATCGCGAATAGCTGCTCCTCGCCCTGCCAGACCTCGAGATGGTCGATGAAATGCGCCGGAACGAAAAGCTGGGTGATCTGGTCGCGCTGCAGCCCCGAGTAATTGGGGTGGCGGATCTGGATCTGCGCCTCGCGCCGCGCCACCGACTGCGCGGGTTGCTGTTCCGGTTGCGCCGCCCCGAAGAGCCGCAGCTTCATCTGCCCCATGGCCGCCAGCGCCGCCGCGGGCACTTTGGTGGCCGGGGCCGAACAGCCGCCCGAGGCTTTGACGAAGCGCCCGTCCATCCGCAGCCCATCGGGCGTCTCGGCGATCACCCGCACGTTGGAATATTGGTTCACCCGCACCCGCAGCTCGAAATCGAGCGGCGCCATCGCGGCACCAAAGGTGAAGGTTCCGGCGACCGGCGCGGGGTTCTCGTCGACCACCACTATGGCCCCGGTGATCGTGGCGGCGGGGTCGGTCTGCACGATATGCACCGGCACGGTGGCGGCGTCTTCGGCGCGATGCGGCGCCTCGACGGTAAAGAGGCTGCCTGCGGGCGCAATCTCTGCCGCGCCGGTGACATCCGCGCGCAGGTCCTGCCACGTGGCGCTCTCTGCCAGCGGATTGGGCGCGTCGGCGGCCATCGCCGCGCCGCTCATCAGCAGCGCCAGCAGCGGGGCCGCAAGGGTCCTGGGCTCCATTTTCTCCTCCTATCTCCGATCCCTTGTGTCTGCGGGCAGTTTGCCCGACGACGGTCCGCGCGGGTACCGAGCGCATGGTCGGTATGGATCGGCGGGCGCGGCGGCGCGAGGCTCGGCGCAGGAGGAGACGAGATGTTCGAAGCGGTGGTGATGATCTGCGCGGCGCTGGCGGGCGAGCCCTGCCGTGCCGCGCTGGTGCCGGGCTATGAGAGCGTCAGCATGGCCGCCTGCAAGGACGCGCTGGCGGCCCGGCCGGTGGCGGGCGCGGCCTGCCGCGCCGCTGGGCCGGCGCTGGAGGTGGGTGAAGTGGCGCCGGGGGTCTTCGTGCACCGCGGCGCGGTGGCCGAGCCCGATGCGCAGAACGGCGGCGACGCGTCGAACCTCGGCTTTATCGTCGGCCAAAGCGCGGTGGCGGTGATCGACAGCGGGTCGGCGGCGTGGATGGGCGAGGCGCTCTGGCGCGCCATCCGCGCCCGCACCGACCTGCCGGTGCGCTACCTGCTGCTGACCCATGTGCATCCCGATCACGTGCTGGGCGCGCGGGTGTTCGAGGCGGCGGGGACCGAGGTCATCGGCCATGCCGGGCTGCCGAAGGCGCTGGCGGAGCGACAGGCGGGTTATCTGGAAAGCCTCGCGCGTCTGATCGGGGCGGAGCGCTTTCTCGGCACCGCGCCGCCGCAGGTGACGCGCGGCGTAACGGCAGGGCTCGAGATCGACCTCGGCGGGCGGGTTCTGGACTTGCGCGCCTGGCCCGCGGCACACAGCAGCACCGATCTTACGGTGCTCGACCGGCAGAGCGGCACGCTGTTTGCCGGGGATCTGCTGTTCGACGCGCATGTGCCCGCGCTCGACGGCAACCTGCGGGGCTGGCAGGCGGCGCTTGGCGAGATGAAGAAGATCGACGCGCAGCGTGTGGTGCCGGGGCATGGCGGGCCGGTGCTGGACTGGCCGCAGGGCGCCGCGCCGGTGCAACGCTACCTGAGCGTGCTGGCCGCAGAGTCCGCCGCCGCCATCGCCGCCGGTGAGCGGCTGTCGGAGGCCATCGCGCATGTGGCGCAGGGCGAGGCCGGGCAGTGGCAGCTTTTCGAGGCGTTCAACCCGCGCAACGCGACGCAGGCCTTCACCGAGCTGGAATGGGAATGAGGCCGCCCCGAGACCCGCGCCCGCAGCGCCAGTGGAAGGCTGCGTATTTTTAAAGAGAAGAAGCAGGGGACCGTCCCTTCTTCCCCTTCTTCTCTTTGAAAATACGCCCGCCGGAGGCGTCCTGATCCCTCCGGCGGCGCGGCGCGGGGCAAGCGGGCTGAGTCAGTGGCCCGGATCAGCCAACCTCGGTCAGCCGCCCTCGCGCCCGGCCTCGGCGAGGATCTGGGCAATGGCATAGAGGCGCTTTTCCAGCAGTTGCGGCGTCTCGCACAGGTAGGTGATCGTGTGCTGGCGGTCGGTGAAGATGCGCTGGTCCCAGTCGATCTGTTCCTCCAGCGCGTCGACCCGGTCGAAATCGGGGTCGGCCTTGGCCATCTGCGCCTCCATCTCGGCGCGGGCGGCGTCGATCTTTTCCGACAGCGCGATCTGGCTGAGGGAAAATTTTCCGATGCCGTCGAGGATCCTTGTGCGGCGCGCGGCAAGCCGGTCGAAGACCTCGCCAAAGACCGCCCCCATCAGCGCCATGTCGCGGCCCTCGGCTTCGGCAAAGGCGGCGACCTCGGTGCGCGCGGCTTCGAGGTCCACGCGGCGCAGCGCCAGCAGCTCGGCCAGCTCATCGGCGGCGGCGCCAGCGGCGCCTTCGGGCCCGCTTTCGGGCAGCGGCTGCGGCCACATCAGCCCCGCCGACAGCCGCTCGACCTTGCGCTGTACGCAGGGCCACGTGGGATCGGAGAAATCCGCCGCCTGCGCCGCCGGTCCGGCCAGCGTGAGCGCGGCGGCGAGCGCGAGACCTCCCCGGAACATTCCCTGTCTCATCATGGTCTTCCTCCTGCTTGCGGGGCCGCGTTTTCCCCGCTTGCAGGCTGCGCTTTCAAGGCTCTGCGGGGAATACCCACCATTGGCGGTATTGTTGGGTATGCAACGGCGCACCCATACTCGCCTCAACCGCGGGACCCGTCTCGGGACCCGATGTGCAAGGATTTTCACTCAGGAGGAGGACTGCATGAGAACCCGTGCAGCCGTGGCGCTGGAAGCCGGCAAACCGCTCGAGATCA
>NZ_JAAGOU010000042.1:0-42400 GCF_010500775.1 Salipiger sp. PrR002 | reverse complement strand
CCGTCATCCACCTGCGATGTCGCTCAGCACTCAACTGCGATGTCGCGCCACAATCGCCTCCGCTTGGCAGATCAACGCATGGATGGCAGCCGCAGCATGGTCAGGCAACCGTTCCTGGTTCTCTCGGAAGGGGAGTGGACAAAACATGGGGGTCATGCGGCGCGTTTTCTGTTTGCGACGGTCAGCCGACCATCGAGAACTGCGGCCCTTGTGACGGCTACTCGGTGAGCCCCTTTGGGCGACCACCGCATCCTTCTGCGCTTTCCCATGCGGGCATTGGCAATGTCATCGACTGATCCTTCGGCACGAGATGACGAGATGGGCAGCCCGTTACGGTACCGTCGGCCATAGTCGACAAGGGATTCCATGTTGTTCGCGAGATAGGTGTACAGTGTCCCGCATCGGGCCTGCACACGAGCGGCAGCGGTGCGGACAGCCAAAGGTTCTTCCGCAAGGCGGGTGCAATCGTGCATGAGCCCTTTCAGATAAGTTTCCGCGACCCGTGCTCTGCCATGCCACAGCCACCAGCGAAGGCTTTTCGCGGGGCGCTGGAACAGCACCGGAATTCCAGTGAATCCCGGTATCTGGACCAGACCCTGAACGGCGGCCTCGACATGTCGAATACGCATCGAGATGTGCCACCAGTCGAGGATATGCTTCACCTGGCCGTCGCCACCCATGGCATTCCGTATGAGGTTCGGGAGAGCAAGCTCGCCATCAGAGATTACCGTCAACAGACGGCCCGGCTTCCATCCAAAGTCTGACAGCTCTTCTCGCATCCGGCTGCCTGGCGATGCCGTCGCATTGGCGACCAAGCCAAATCGTCGGCACATATTGCGACTTTCAATCTTACCGACCACAAGATCCAGGTGTCGCTGCTGATACTCCGGTCGACAGCGGATATGCGCACCGTCCAGAAAAACCGTCAAACCCCCTTTGGGAAGTGCTTCAGCGGGATCGCCTGATGCCCTTCGACTTTTCTCGAGCCCCGCGGCTACTCTTCCCAACCGGTCACGCACCGTGGTGTGATGGGGCGGATGGCAGGGGAGGAAGCTTTTCATCAGCCGCGCGGCTTCGCGAAAGGAATGCCGGGACCCGAGTTCCGCATGGAGCCGCTGCAGCTCCGGGGTAGCCCGGTCAGGAAAGAAATAGGCCAGCGGAGAAATAGGTCCGCCGGGCATCGCCGCTGACCTGGCATCACACGAACAGCGGCGCAAGCGCGCGGCTTTGACCCGAACCCGCCCAAAGAGCGTGTCGAGATCGCGCGTGCGATAGTCATGAATGGCACGAACCGAGGCGCAATCCGGGCATACGCGGCTTTCTCGGATGATTTCCTCAACCTGATCGCAAAGAATTGCCCGCTGAATCTGTTCGACAACCCTCTTCCCATCCTCGAGGCGCAACCCGATCCCGTCTGGACAGGTCACCCGGTAGGGTCGTGAAATGCCGTCAAGCTGATGAGTGCGCTTCTCCCCGTTGTCGAAGGTAGTTTCGATTGTAATCCGTACGTCCATGGCAGCCCCACACGCAAAGAACTCACCTTAGCACGGGCCGCAACGACGAAGATGACCCCCATGTTTTGTCCACTCCCGGCCTGCCCGGGGCAGGTCCGCACCCGATCATCTTGCACCTGTGACGGTGCACCGAACCCAAAAAGGGAAACGACGCCAGACCGAAAAGCCTGACGCCGCGCTAGAAGAACCCGTGAACAAGGATCTTCTAGCGCACTGTCCGAACCGCCGCAACCAGCAAAGTTGTTTTGCTGGCAAGAATGTTGTTTGCTCTCGGCATGGGGTCCTCTCTTATAGGAGACACCAACCATGGAACCCACGACCGGCCTGATCCTGAGACGGATCACCCAGACAGAGCTGTCTGTTTCCGCCCACAAGCTGGCGACCGTCATCCTCGACGCCATTGCGTGGAAGGAGGGTTACAACGGGCTGCCGCGCGGGACGGCCGCCTTCACCCTCGCCGACCTGGCGTCGAAGATGGGCATCTCCCGCCAGTACCTGACCGAGCTGCTGGCTGAACTCGAGGCTTCCGAGCTGGAACTGAGACGCGAGAAGCCCAACGGCAAGTTCGCCCCCTGGCTGTTTCGCTTCACGGCCTTCGATGCCGAGGACGGAGTTCAGGATGTTGCGTCAGGCACAGGCGACACATCACTATCTAGAGAAAGAAATAACAAAACTATTTTCTCGGGACAGATCACTATTTCTGAAGCCCCCAACGTCTTCCAGACTTGTTGGGCGGAGATGATCAAAGCTGCGAAAAGGGCCCTGCCCTGCTGGAACGTTGATACGCAGGTGATCTGGGACCGGTTCCTCGCTTTCAACCGGGCGCGCGGGAACGACAGTGTTCCCGCCGGCTACCTGCTGGGGTTCATGCGTCGGTGGCGAACCTCACCCGGTTCGGTAAGCCGACCAACGGAAGCGCCAACTCCGCAACAGGCGGCTGACCCACGGAAGCGGGAGTTGCACGCTCAGATCAAGGCCGCACCCAGCGGCAACCGGCAGTTTCACGCGTCAGACCTGTGTCGGCTCATCGGGCAGGCTGCCTACGACGCGCGGGTCGTCGATGTCATCCGGCAGTTCGGCTGTCCGAGGTTCACGGCTACGCTCGCCGTTCATGGGAGGGCCGTGATGGCTGGCGAGATTTCGCGATGACTTTGCGGTGCTCCTGCGACACCGCCTGTGCCGGCTCGCGTCATAGACCAGAGACGATTTCCTTCAGGCATCGGACGCATGGGCGTTGAGCAGATGGCCCTCGTGCGAATAACATCACGCTAAATATCGACCGAATGGTCACAATCACGTTCATCAACCAGGAGAAGCCATTGAACCTTCAACGCGCCATCGAAATCGCTGCGGAAGCCCATCGGGAACAAACTGACAAGGCCGGCGCGCCGTATCTGCTACATCCGCTCCGGGTGATGATGTCATTGGACACCGACGACGAACGGATCGTGGGCATTCTGCATGACGTGGTCGAAGACTGTCCAGGCTGGACATTCGATCGCCTTGAGGAAGAAGGGTTCTCGCCGATAGTGCTAGACGCCTTGCGTCTTGTTACGAAGCGGCCCGAGGATGAAGGCGACAGCGAGGCTGTCTACGTGGCCTTCGTTCGGCGCGCCAAGGGCAACAAGATCGCGCGTCGGGTCAAGACAGCCGACATCCTCGACAACCTGAATGCGTCGCGCTTGTCCGCGCTGACCGAAAAAGACATGCGCCGCATGAACCGCTACCTAGCTGCTCTACGGGAGCTGCGGGATGCAGACGCCTGACAGCGCTGTATTCGGGTGTCACTGGCGCCCGACCAGCACATCGTAGAGATCCTCGGCCAACTGGTCCTCATGCCTGTCGGGGATCGACCTGGCCTCTGTCGCCCGTGTCTCAACGATCCGCCACATGCGATAGCGCCCCTGCCCCGTGACCTCCCGGATCAGGCCCCGCTCCTCCATCCAGTCGATGTTGCGCTGAACCGTCGCCCGGTGCGCCCCCGTTAGTTTCTCGGCCATCTGTACTGAGACCAACGGCCAGCTTGTGAAGAGGTGCCGCAGCATCGGTGGAGTCTTGCCCGAGAGCGGCGCCATCGTTCGCTCCGCCGCCGCCGCCCAGGCTTCGATCTCCTCCAGCCTGCGCAGGGCTGCGAATGTCGCGCTCTCCATCGCACTCAGCCAGCGCGCTAACCGGGCGGGCGGGTCCCCGACTGCGCGGAAGCCCCCTCCCCCGCCCATGGCGATGGGTGCGAAGATTGCGCCCGGTGCGCTCCCCGACGGCGCGAGATCGGCGATCGCGACACGCGCAGCCGTCACCGCAGCCTCGAGCGGATCGTCGACCGGCGAAAGCTCCGCGACATGCCAGAGGTGGAACCCCATGCAGGCCCGCGTGACGGGGTGGAGGTCTTCGGCCTGATCCATCATCGCGAGCCATCCGGCGGCCCGGTCCTCGAAGGCTTCGCGCTCTGCCATCTCGACCAAGCGCGAGGGAGCCTTGGCATCTTCGAAACGCTCCCCCTGCCCCGTGCAGTTGCGCCGATCGAGAAAGGTTTCGAGGTCGCCAACACCCGACCGACGCGCCAACGGCGCGGGTCCGCCCGTCAGCCGCCGCACGGTCCAGCCGATCCGATACAGCGCCTGCGCATCATCCGTTACGGTCGAAACCCGCAGCGCCATGTAAAGGGACAACCGGTCGAGGCCGATCCGGTCCTGTGTAAGCCAGCTGAGATCCGATGCCTCGATCAGGGCGAGCCGTTGCCGCCAGCCAGCCGGGCCGCGGCGCAGGCGTTCATCGAGGACCCCCAGGCGCGCCGCAACACGGGCGAGCTGCGCCGCCTGCCCGGCCTCGGCCGCGCGCCAAGCATCGACGACTTCGAATTCCTTCGCCTCAGGCGCAGGTCCGGGAGGCAAGTAATCCGGTTCGTCCTCTATCGGCCCGGGCAGGAACCAGAGGTCAGCATCATCCGTGCCCTCGGACGCCTCCATGTCTTCGAGAGGCACCCCGTCGTCGTCCTTGTATGTTTGGCGAAATCGGTTCATGCGCGCATTATACGGCCATTATGCGCGCTTAGCGATGGACTTTGATGGCCTGCGTTTTCCTTCTACGATAGAGGCGGCCGAGGATCCTGTCTTCTTCATAGCGATGGAGCACCTCTCGTGGGCTTCAGCCCAGAGATACAAGGCTTCCCGAACTAAGCGCGACGAGGGAGACACCCCTTGCGCGCGTTTACAAACGGTCGTTTAATACCGGTATATGAAATTGCAAACGGCCGATTTTCATGCCCCTGATGGGCTATGCGCGCGTATCCACAGAGGATCAGACCCCCCTGCCCCAGTCTGAGGCCCTGCAAACTGCGGGATGCGTCGAGATCTTCGAAGAGCACGCCTCAGGCGGCAATCGTGCCCGGCCGGTGCTTGCCCGCTTGCTGGAGCGCATTAGCAAGGGCGACACGCTGGTTGTCGTACGGATCGACCGCCTCGCGCGGTCCCTGTCACATCTGCTGGAGGTGATCGAGCGGCTGGAGGCCAAGGGTGCTTTCTTTCGTTCCATTCAAGACCCCATCGACACCGGATCCCCGCAGGGCAAGTTCACTTTGCAAGTGCTGGGGGCTGCGGCCGAGTTTGAGCGCGCCCTTATCCGGGAACGAACCAAGGCCGGCCTCGCCAGCGCGCGCACAAAGGGCCGCGTGGGCGGGAACCCTGGGCTGCGGGCCAAAGACCCAGCCGCTCTTCGCAAGGTGCGGCTGGCGCGACAGGACGGCTACATGGAGCGTCTGAACGAGACGGCACAAGATTGGGTGCCCCATGTGCGCCGGTTACGCCCCGACTTGGCTTGGGAAGACGTGGTGCGCATCGTCAACGGCCCCTTGCCCGAGGCGCGTCGCTGGACCCAAAGCCGCCTGCTGCGCGCTGTGAAGGCCTATGTCCGCGACGGCTTCCTGCCTGCCGAGGTGCTGGCCCGCGCCGGGCGCCGCGAAACCGACGACCGCCTGCCCGCAATTATTGCTGGCATCAAGGGCGCAGATCCCGACATCACGCTTCAAGCGATCTGTGAACGGCTGGAATCTATGCGCGAACGCACGCCTCGTGGCCGAACAAGATGGCGGCCGTCTTCGGTGAAGATGCTGCTGGAACGGGCTGAGAGACTGGGAATGATTTAAGAGACTCAGATTCGTTCTTTGGAAGCAAAACCGCCTATGTGAATCGGGTACATCTTGCGTTTAAGTGATGGCAGCGACACAAGCACTTGACGCGCTGGATCCGCGAAATAAGATAAGTCATTGTAAATAAATGATTTCACCGGATACCGGCCCACCATCTGAAAAAATCCTTGCCTGTCAAACGCTTTCCTGACATTTTTGCGGAAGAACGCTAACCATCAGTTTCCGGCGGTTTTGCGTTCCTTCTCAAGATAGACTCGGAAGACGGGCGGCGGGACGGGCATGAACGAGCAGCGGATCAGAATGGATCAAAAGATCCAGACGATGGCGACACGTCTAAGCAAATCGCTTGATGTGAATATGCGCAAGTCGTTTCTACCTGATGAACGAAAGGCTCTCAGACGCTTCTCATCCACGGAAGTTGCCCAGATCCTCGGCGTAAGCCAAGATTTTTTGCGGAAGATGTTTTTCGAGGACAAGCTCGATCTCGGTGAAATCGAGACAGACGCCCGCGGCCGCAGGTTCTACACTGCAGAGCAAATCGATATAGCGCGCCACGAAATAGCCCGGTCAAGCACCAAGTTCCAGCATATCGTTCCTCGTCGTCGGGATGGGGAGCATATCCAGATCATTTCGATCGCCAACTTCAAAGGGGGCGCAGGGAAGACGACAACAGCGATCCATCTGGCCCAAAAGCTTGCCCTTGATGGTTATCGGGTTCTGGCAATTGATCTCGACCCACAAGCCTCAATGACCACCATGTTCGGTTTCCGGCCGGAAATCGACTTCCCTGAGGCCGGAACGGTGTACGATGCCCTTCGGTACGAGGACCCTATCCCCTTTAGAGACGTTGTGCGCAAAACGTATTTCCACAACCTCGATCTAGCCGCGGCCGGCTTGCTGCTCTCTGAGTTCGAGACCGAAACCGCACACGCCCTTCGAAACAATATCAGGCCGCCGTTCTATCAGCGGCTTGCCCTTTGCATTAATGAAGTCGAGACAGACTACGACATTGTCGTCATCGACTGCCCACCGCAACTCGGGTTTACCACACTATCGGCTTTGGTAGCGTCGACATCCCTAGTCGTCACTGTCATTCCAAGCATGCTTGACGTCGCCTCGATGGCCCAATTCCTGCAGCTCACATCCAGCCTCATGGCAACAATTGCTGATGTGGGCGCATCGCCCGACTGGGACTTCATGAGATTTCTAATCACTCGTTTCGAGCCCAATGACGGCCCCCAAACCCAGATGGCGGCATTCCTGCGGACCATGTTCACGGATGACGTTCTTACTCAGCCTTTCCTGAAATCCTCCGCAGTCTCTGACGCTGGGCTCACGCAACAGACACTGTTCGAGATCGCCAGAACGGATTTTCATCGCCAGACGTACGATCGGGCTATCGAGTCCATCAACGGGGTTGTGGCGGAGGTCGAAGGGCTCATCAAAACGGCATGGGGGCGCAAGTAATGGCCCGCAAAGTCACATTCGACATTCCCGAGGATGAAGAAAAGCAGCAGAGCTCGTCGATTTCTCCGACTCGAACCCAGTCACGAGCCCCTGCCCTTTCGGGAATGGCCCGTTCTCTTCAGGATGCGGCACAATCTTCAATTCAAGAAATCAGTACCGACCTTATTGATGATTCCGAGTTCCAGGATCGTCTGGCCCTGGATGACGAAGATGACATCAGGGAGCTGGCTGAAAGCATTGACAAGCAGGGACAGCTTATCCCGATACTTCTGAGCCCCGAAGGGGGGCGGTACAGGATCATCTATGGGCGCAGGCGATTAGCGGCCCTTCGACTTATTGGCAAGCCCGCAAAGGCTCTCATCAGAGGCTTGGATGAGGATCAAGCGATTCTTGCACAAGGCCAAGAGAACAGCTTCCGAAAAGACCTCAGCTGGATCGAGAAAGCCCTTTTTGCACGTTCTCTCATAGAGTCCGGCAAGGATGAGGGACTGGTCTGTGACGCCCTCAACATCGATCAGAAAGCCAGGAAAGCCGGTGACAAGCTCACGGGACTTGCTCGCATGAAACAAGTCACTTCCTGTATTCCGACTGAACTCATCCAAAAGATCGGGGCGGCACACGGGGTTGGACGGGATCGTTGGTATGCTGCCGCAAAGTCTTATGAGAGCCTTGGCTTCTCTGGAGGTGAAGGGTTTCCGGCCGGAAACCGAGAATTCCATGATGCTCTCATGGAATCCAGAGGTTCAGGCAAGACCTCCGACGAACGCTTTGCGATCTTCGAAGGGCTCCTGAAACAGCACAAGCCCCCTGCCCCATCGGCGATCAAGACAAAACTCGGGATGGTGAAGGTCACCAAAAGAAACGTGATCATCACCGTCAAGAACGGAGATGACGGGCTTCATAAGTGGATCTCTGAGAATCCAGAGGCCGCTCTTCTAGCGTTGGCGAACGCGAAGGCCGCTGGTCCAGGGCAGATCATTACCCCAGAGAAAATGGAACCCATAGGTAACCCAGTCTCCGGCAGGGATCAGGATCTTGATGGTCCTGACATAGACGATAACAAAAACTGAGCAGAAAGGAGGACAGGCCAGAAAAGGAAAGACCCCCCGAAAGCAGTGCTTCCGAAGGGCCTCGATTAGCTTAGACACCTGATTGATACCCCGAAGCCGAATCGTTTTCAACACCGTTCGCGGTGAACGGGGAAGCTTTTTCAGCCGAAATCATCATGAGACAGGTATTTTCTCACACACCCGCCTTGGCGGAACGATCGTCTGTACCCAGTACGAACCCGTACAGGGTAATCGAGCCGATCCGAGCGCTTCGCAAAGAACTCGGTCTGACACCAAATGACCTGGTAACACTGCAGGCCTTGATCAGCTTCATGCCGAAGAAGGCCGGACAAACAGCTCCAATGACTATCGTCTTTCCCTCAAACGCATCATTGTCTGAGAGAACGAACGGCCTGAACGAGAGAACGATTCGACGGTGTATCGGACACCTCGTGGATGCCGGGCTGATCCAGCGCAGGGATAGCGCAACCCGCAAACGGTTCCCTCTTCGCTACGGTGGATTGATCAGAGATGCCTTTGGCTTCGATCTGCAGCCAATGTATGATCGGGAAAGAGAGCTCACCGAACACGCAGAACAGCTTGTGGGCGATCAGGAAAAGCTACGGTCACTCAAGGCGGAGGCACTGGCTCTTCGTGTCGAGGCTTTGCGCCAAGCAAAGGATGTTGAGACTGTCTCATTTCTCCAGAACGTACGAAACATCCTACGCCGTGCAACTCTCAAAGCCGACGAAATCATAGAGCTTATCAAGAGGCTGGCAGAGTTGGTCGGAGCGACCATCAGAGAGTTTCCGGCCGGAAACCATGACGCTCAGGAAACAATGCCCGACCAAATGTCCGGCGACGACGGACAAAATGTCCGGCACGTAGAACCCACAAGATTGAATATAAAAAAAGATAGAGCAGATGCACACTGCACCTCTGGTTTTCAGGAACGCCGAGATCCAACAATTATGGCATGGACGGACCTGAAAAACGTATCGGACTTCTTCCCGCATGAACCAAGAGATCATCAATCAGTTCTCGAAATATTGGCCGATGTCGGAAGATTGCTAAGAATAGAACAGGGCAGGATCATGAAACACCTTAGAGAACGAGGTCCAGGGCAGCTCCTTATTGCACTCGACGAATTAATTTTGAGAGCCAGCACAGGACAGGTGAAAAACAACAACGCCTACCTCGACGCTATGATGAGGCAAGGGACGTGATGGTCTTATCACGCTCACTCAACCAGTTTGTAATTGAGCGTAGTCTTCGATCCTCCGGCAAATTTTCCCGGATAGTTCCAACCCTAAGGTCATCGAGAGGGAAAGGAGTGTTGGTTTGAGGGTGACGGGAAGTGAGATCGGGAGAGTGGCTTCCGGCGCCCGTCGAGGAGAAGATCTGATGACGAAAGCTGTCCAGAAAATCACCCTGTCCCCTTCGCGGGATATCCCTTTTGATAAGCTGGTGCTGAGCCAGTCCAATGTGCGGCGCATCAAAGCTGGCGTGTCCGTCGAGGAACTGGCCGAAGACATCGCTCGCCGCGGTCTCTTGCAGAGCCTGAGCGTGCGGCCCGTCTTGGCTGACGATGGGACCGAGACCGGCAAGTTCGAGATCCCGGCTGGAGGCCGCCGGTTTCAAGCATTGTCCTTGCTGGTGAAGCAGAAGCGTTTGGCAAAGACCACACCCATTCCCTGCATCGTCCGCGATGCTGCGTCCGACATCCTGGCCGAGGACGATTCCCTTGCCGAAAACATGCAGCGCGTCGCCTTGCACCCGCTCGATCAGTTCCGCGCGTTTGTGGCGCTGCGGGACAAGGGTCAGAGCGATGCAGAGATAGCTGCCGCCTTCTTCGTGACGCCGCAGATCGTGAAGCAACGCCTAAAGCTCGCCTCCGTCGCCCCTGCCCTGCTTGAGATCTATGCCGAGGATGGCATGACGCTGGAGCAGCTCATGGCCTTCACCGTGAACCCCGATCACGCGCGTCAGGTTCAGGTCTGGGATGTGATCCATTCATCCTGGAACAAGGAGCCATTCCAGATCCGGCGCATGCTGACCGAGACCTCGGTTCGGGCGTCAGACCGGCGTGCGGTCTTTGTGGGTATTGAGGCCTATGAAGCGGCTGGTGGCACGATGCTGCATGACCTCTTTCAGGGCGATGACGGTGGCTGGCTCGAGGACCCTGCCCTGCTCGATCGGCTGGTGACGGAAAAACTCCAGGCCGAGGCTGGGACGGTTGCGGTTGAGGGCTGGAAGTGGATCGAGGTCGCGCTTGACCTGCCCTACGGCTACAACCACGGCCTGCGGTCCCTGTCCGGTGATCCGGCACCGATGACGGATGACGAAGGTGCAGCTCATGCCAAGCTGCTCGCCGAGTACCGAGCGCTCGAGGAGGAATACGCGGATCAGGATGACATCCCCGACGAGATCGACACGCGGCTTGGCGTATTGGAAACGGAGATGGAAAAGATCGAGACCCGGCCGTTGATCTTCGACGCGGAGGAGATCGGGCGGGCAGGGGCGTTCGTCACGCTCGACCGCTACGGCGCGCTGGCCGTCTATCGCGGCTATGTGCGTCCAGAGGATGAGCCCGTTGACGAGACCGCGGTCCAGGATGGTACTGATCCTGCGGTGGCGGGGCGGGGGGATGATCGTAATCTCACCGATAGCCATGTCAGTGCCGCTCATGGCGGAACCGTCATCATGTCGGGTGGTCAGCCGATCGGAGCTGACTTGCCGGAGGATGAGGACGACGGGGCGTTGAAGCCGCTGCCCGAGCGGCTGGTCATGGAGTTGACGGCCCACCGGACGCTGGCGCTGCGTGAAGCGATCGGGCGCTCGCCGGATGTCGCGCTGACACTCCTGCTCCTGAAGCTGGTGACGGACACCTTCCGCACCTCATCTGCTTCGGGCAGCTGTCTCGAGGCATCCGTGCGTCAGGTCTATATGTCAGCGCAAGCGCCCGATCTGAAAGACAGCGTGGTGGCGAAGCTGGTCGACGAGCGTCATGCGGAATGGGAAGCCGATCTGCCGCTTGGCGATGATGCAGCGCTCTGGGACTATCTGACGGTCCTCGATCAGGGCAGTCGGTTGGCCTTGCTGGCGCATTGCCTCAGCTTCGGCGTCAACGCGCTGCATGAGAAGGTGAACCCATACGGTGCAGGCATCTCCGCAGGCGGTCTGACCCGGCGGATGGCGCATTCCGATCTCGTGGCGCGTGCCACAGATCTCGACATGGTCGAGGCGGGCTGGGAGCCGACGGTCGACACCTATCTCAACCGCGTGCCCAAGGCCCGCATCCTCGAGGCCGTGCGCGAAGCGAAAGGGGAGGGGACTGCCCAGCTCCTCGATCACCTGAAGAAAAGCGAGATGGCCAGTGAAGCCGAGCGCTTGCTGAAGGGCAGCGGCTGGTTGCCCGAGGTCCTGCGCCGGAACGATCTCGTGGCGCTGGACGGTGAGGACCGTGCCGAAGGCCAGGGGGCGGATGCCGAAGTGGCTGACAGCGTCAGTGAAGCTGACCTTCCTGCATTCCTGACGGATGACCTGCCTGCTCAAGGCGCATCGATGCTGGCCGCGGAATAACGTGATCCAGTGGGGGGCGGAGATTCCGCCTCCAATCACCCTATAACGTAACAATATCAATAAGATGAATGCGATTACTCGCATTCAGAATGAGGAATCATGTCTGCAACAACCATCATCGACACCGCCCCCCTCGGGGCGCTCATTCGCTACACTGACGGCAGCCCCAAGCCACCGGCACGCTTCACCAAGAAGCTGGCGGCCTGGGAGCGCTCGAACGGCGTCGGCCGCCTTGTGAAAAAGGAACCACCCCGGCTTTACGCGACCTGGACGGCACCCGCGTCGTTCACGCTGCATGAGGGCAACTTCTCCTCGGACGGGGTGATCCTCGTGACCATCATGCGCAGCCATTCTGCTGACAGCACCCTCGTCTTCGAGGTGGCCGAGGAACCGAAGCCCGGGCAGGTCCGCGTGCTTCTCGACTTCGGCGGCAACACGGAGCTGCTGCATCTGGCGGAGTCCGTCGCTGCGGCCGAGCTCTGGATCGCCAAGGAAGGATACAGCAATGCGCGGCTCGAAATCGTCGGCGATGAAGATGGAGAAAGGGCAGGGGGCGCGGACCTGGCCGCCTGAGTCCACCTGAAACCGAGCGGCCCGCCCAAGCGCGGGCCTCTCAACCATCACAACCTTGTCCTTCGAGTTCGCGGGGCGCCAAAGGAACCATCCCCAAGGAAGGACGTCTTCAACCAAGAGCCTGCCCGGGAGGCTGGCGGCGTTAGAAGCATCAGCGGGACAATCGGCTCCTGACTTTGGGGGACCATCCCCCGCTCGCCACTCCCTTGCTTGCCCCGAATCCCGTCTTCGAGATCAACCCGCGAGGGGTCGGACTACGGGCAAGCCCGTGCCGCCGGCCGGATTCGGAGCAAGTCCGAACGCACCCGGTGATGTCAGCCAGTATTCGGGCCTTCGAGGTCCTGTCGCGCGGGGGATGGTCCCCCGCCTCCAAGACAGGAGCCAAACAGATGTCCCGCAAAGATGCTCACGCCTTCGCCGCCTCCCTCGCCGCCACGCTCATGGTCTCGATCGTCGTCTTCCAGGCAGGAGATGGCACCTTCGGCGCCGTCCCCGCCGATGAAATCGACGGCGACGAGGTCGTGATCGTCTCGGAGTACGATCCCTTCGGGTGAGGCTTTGGCCTCACTTCCCGAAGGCCCGGGCACGGCGCAGGTGCGCCTCCGGGCCTATCGCCGACCAAGTGATCGGCGATGCCGATCTGAGGCACGCCGGTGTGCCACCCTGGCGCAGATCGTGGTGCGCACAGGCCGCTGGGAGCCGACCTTCACCGCGAAGCGCACGAATGGCAGCGCAAAGCAGCGGGCTGACACTACAACCATCGAAGCATCGGGAAAATTTTACTTGCCTTTAAGAAACACAACATCGTATGATGTAGAAAATCTTAAAGGGGCTGAGCATTGCCGTCATTCAACACCGTGATAGTCTCCACGCTGGTGGACGTTGAAACCCGCCTTGAGGACTTTGGCGTCACTCGCCAGCAGATCATGGCTATCGGACAAACCGCCCGCGCCTATGCGGACGACGCCAGCCCCTCCATGCCGCTCAACGCGGCTGGAATGTTGTCTTACATTCACGGCGTTGGCGAACTCCGCCAGCAGCTTGTCGGTCCTGACTACGTGCCGGACAGAACTTGCGGCATTGAAGCGGTTGTAAAACGTGATCGCACTGTCCGCATTGGCTTCCAGAACGTTGATAAATGCTGTGTCAATATGCCGCCCCTGCCACGCTCCGAAAAGGGTAGCGGCGCGGAAAGCCTTTCTGGACCCGATTTGTTCGTCAACGCAGGTATGAAACCCGGCCCCCTCACCGCCGTATTGAAGGACGGTATCCGTACCTACTATGTCATGGTTGGCCTTGATGGCAGTGTGGAACTGTCTTGTCCCGTGATCGAAAAGGGTAAGTTTGTTCACTGGATGGAACGGATATACATCTATTCGCCTGACAGCGACTGGGAGGCAGACCCGCAAACCGATACCGGCCCCATTGAAGACTTCGACATCACCGTTTCCTTCAAACACTAATGTTCAACGCAGATCGTCTCAAAACAGCCCGCGAACGGCGGATGCTGACAGCGAAGGGACTCGCAGAGCGCGTAGGCGTGTCTGCGGTCACTCTCTCAAAGTATGAAAACGGGCATCCGCCCGATGAAGCGACAGCGAAGCGCCTCGCGTTCGCGCTTTCCTATCCAATTGATTTCTTTTACCGGGAAGCGCCAGAGCGTATTGATACCGACGCCGTTAGCTTCCGCAGTCTGTCGCGTATGAAGGCCAAAGAGCGCCGAGCTGCAGAAGCAGCGGGATCGTTGGGAATCGAGCTTTACGAGTGGATCGACTCCCGCTTCAACCTGCCCGCCGCCGACCTTATCGACCTGAGCAAAGAGCGCAGCCGCCCGCATGTCGCCGCCCGCCTTCTGCGCCAGCATTGGGGCATAGGCGACAGGCCTATAGGAAACGTTCTCAAGCTGATCGAGTCAAAGGGTATTCGCGTCCTTTCCCTGTCGGAAGCGACCAAGCATGTTGACGCTTTCTCGTTTTGGCGCGGGGAACATCCCTATGTTTTCTTGAACCAAGAGAAGACGGCGGAACGGTCCATCTTTGATACGGCACATGAGCTTGGACACCTTGTCTTGCATCACCACGCAGGGTCGAAAGCCGACAAAGAGGCAGAGACTCAGGCCGACAGATTTGCATCGGCATTCCTCATGCCCGAAAACGACATGATGGACTATGCGCACCTTTTCACAGTTGGGCAGATCATTTCGGCCAAGAAGCGTTGGAAGGTATCGGCCATGGCCTTGGCATACCGCCTCAATTCTCTGGGCTATATCAGCGAATGGAACTACCGTTCTTTGCTGATCGAGCTTGGGAAGCGAGGCTTTCGAAGCGGCGAGCCAGACGGAATCGAGCGTGAGGTTTCGACCGTGCTCGCAAAGGTCTTGGCCGCTCTTTGGTCAAAGGGCATGACTAAGGACGACATCGCCAAAGACCTTGGGATTCCTTTGGGGGAAATCGAGGCCCTTATTTTCCGACTGTCGCCAGATCAACGGGCCGTTAATGAGCCGCACAAACCGGCGCTGCGAGTGGTGAAGTAGCACTGCAAAGCCGGATCCATGAAAGTGTGAAGATCACCCGATTCGGCAGTTAATTGTCCGCTCTGTCTAGCCATGTCATTTCCCGATGCTGTTTAGAAAGGCGGTTCAGGGTCGATCGCGTCGCCCACACCCTCAACTTATGGCTAGGTCGCTCGCTGTGTTGCCCGCGTCTAACGCCTCCACGAACCACTGCGGTTTGCGCCCTCGACCGGACCAAGTGAGCGCCGGGTTCTTAGGGTGCCGGTACTTCGCCGCTCCAGGCACCCGCGTGGTTTTCATCTCAGTGCCGACAAGTTCGGCCAGAGAGTAGCCCATTTCTCTGGCCACAGCTTCGACCTTGGTGCGGGCTTCCGCCTTCTGTCGAGCCTCAAAGGTGGAGATCGCCTTGGCGATGTCCTTCTGCATTTTCTTCAGCTCGGGAAGCGACAACGCCTCGAGATCGTAATCAGCCATGCTATGCCTCGTGTCCTGAATGTTCCGGTATCGATAGCCCGCCGGGGCATGGGCCCGCAACTCCCGTAGGCAGGGAGGCAGGTGACGAGGGTTGGTTGAACCATAATCTTGGCCGCTAGTGGGGTGTTGGGCTTGGATTCAGGTAGTCCCGATTGGCAGGATGACAGGGTCTGGCATGGGCTCCCCGCGCCTCTCTGACTTCTGGGCCATCCCTTCGACTGACAATCCCCTAATCCCGTTCGGCCTCCTACGCGCAACCCCGCGTCAGCCCGGGCCGTGTTGGCCGCCTATGGCGTCCTGCCCGCTCCACCCCGGTCCTTTGGGGGTTTCCGGTGTCCATGCTGTCCACCGTGCACGCATCACCCGACGGGCTTTTTCCGGGTCTTGTCGAAGGGACGGTCCCGAAGACAGGAAACACAGGAGCTAATCATGCAGAACATCGTCATCCTCGCCGGCAACATCGGTCAGAAACCCGAAACCCGCACCACCCAGGGCGGCACCAACATCACCAACTTCAGCCTTGCCACCTCACGCCCCCGCCTCTCGGAAGGTCGCGTCCTGCGCGACGAGAACGGCTACCGGGTCATGGACACCGAATGGCACCGCATCACCTGCTTCAACGGCCTCGGCAAGACGGTCGCGGAGCATTGCGAAAAGGGCATGAAGGTCCTCGTCCATGGCCGCATCCACTACAGCAAGTGGATCGACAGCATGGGCAACGACCGCTACGGCTGCGAGATCATCGCCGAGAAGGTCGACTTCCTGAGCCGCCCGAAGTCGGCCGAGAACGAGAACCCCGAGCTGGTCGACCGCGACGACGAGATCCCGTTCTGAGAACGGGGTCTCCCCCTCGGGCCCGGCGGGACAACCCGCCGGGTTCGGGGCGATCTCGGCCTTTGGCGGCTGGGCAAACTGCTTTGCACTCTTCCTGGAGTCGGGTGCCTCTATCCGGCATGTCGACGACATCATGTCCAGCCAAGGGCAGCGAGCGCCATCCCTGCCAGCGCACAGCCAGTTAGAACCGTCACTGGGCCAAGCTTGAACTGGAACACCGCCAGAACGGCGCCAAGCACCAGCGCCGCAGCCGCCAGATTGATCGAGGACCAGACAGGCACATCGAGATCGGGCCCGAAGGATGCGATCGTCCTTACCTCGTCGAAAACCACATGAAGCCCAAACCAGACAGCGAGGTTCAGGATGACGCCGACCACGGCTGCGGTGATGGCGGTCAGCGCGGCTGTCAGGAGCGCGTTGTCGCGCAGGCGCTCGATGAAGGGGGCCCCGAGGAAAATCCAGAGGAAGCAGGGCGTGAATGTCACCCAAGTCGTCAGAAGCCCGCCCAGTGTGCCGGCCGCGAGGGGCGACAGCCCGGTCGCCTCGCGGAACGCGCCCATGAAGCCCACGAACTGCGTGACCATGATCAGGGGGCCGGGCGTGGTTTCCGCCATGCCGAGACCGTCCAGCATTTCACCTGGGGCGAGCCAGCCGAAATTCTGCACCGCTTCCTGCGCGACATAGGCCAGCACCGCATAGGCGCCGCCGAAGGTGACGACGGCCATGACGCTGAAGAAGCCTGCGATCTGAGAAAAGACATTGGCAGGGCCGAGCAGGACGAACAGAAGGGCAACCGGGGCCAGCCAGAGCATGAGGAACACCGTCGAGATGCGAAATGCCCAAGCCCGATTGACCCGTGTGTGTTCGGGAGACGCCTCGCCCAGCAGCGTATCGGCGTCATCGACCTGGACCTTGCCGACCTTGCCGTGTCCGCCGCCCCCATGGAATGCTGGCAGGCCCGCCCGCGCGCCGAAGAAGCCGATGAGGCCAGCGAGCAGGATGATCAGCGGAAACGGCACCGCGAAACCGAAGATCGCCACGAAAGACGCGGCGGCGATGGCGACCATTGCGCCGTTCTTGAGTGCGCGCGAGCCGATGCGGATGACCGCCTGCACCACGATGGCCAGCACCGCGGCCTTGAGCCCGAAGAACAGCGCCTCGACAGGTCCGACATTGCCATAGAGCGCATAGATCCAGCTCAAGCCCATGATGGCGATGACGCCGGGCAGCACAAAGAGGACGCCCGCGATGATGCCGCCCAGCGTGCGGTGCATCAGCCAGCCGATATAGACGGCAAGCTGCATGGCCTCCGGACCCGGCAGCAGCATGCAGTAGTTCAGCGCATGCAGGAACCGCTTCTCGCCCAGCCAGCGCTGTTCCTCGACAAGTATGCGGTGCATCAGCGCGATCTGTCCGGCGGGGCCACCGAAGCTCAGAAGGCCGATGCGGGCCCAGATGCGGGTGGTCTCGGCCAGGGTGGGATAAACACGGTCCTGCATCAGTCTGCCTTCGGCTTGTTGGTGGGCCAGTTGTGGGTCTCGTCAGTTGCGTCCCGCGCCCATCGGTAGAAGGCGTCGTAGAGCAGCATCCCGGCCTCCAGCTGCTCCAGATCGTCGGAGAACATGCGCGACAGACCGAGCGAGGCGGCCAGCAGCCCCGCAGCTTCGGGCGCGAGATCGAGCCGGGCGGTATCGGCTCCGCGCACGATTGTCGCGAGCCGGTCGAGGGCAGGGATGTTCAGGCCGAACTCGGCAAGCAGGACGTCAAAGGTGCAAAGCTCGCCCCGATGGCTCCAGAACACGTCTTCGATGTCGAAGGGCGCGGCGTTATAGCGTTCGGCGACGCCCACCACCTCGGCGGGTGCCACAAACAGGATGACCGCGCGGGGATCGAGAAACCGCCGGATCAGCCAGGGACAGGCGATGCGGTCGATCTTGGGCCGTGACCGCGTCACCCAAGTTGTGCGGCCCTGCGCGTCGCGCGCGGGCAGCCTCAAAGGATCGATCAGCGGCAGCCCGGCCAAGCGCCAGGCCTCGAACCCGCCATCGAGATACTCCGAGGCGCAGCCTTCGGCGCGCAGGATCGCGGCTGTGCCCTGGCTGCGCCGATGGCCCGCCTGACAGACGGCGATGGACGTCTGCCCGCCAAGCTGCACGGCAAGTGTAGCAAGATCCCGGTCGTCAGTCCTTATGGATCCGGGTAACAGGCGCGGATCGGTGGCGAAGTCTTCTTCGGACCGCACATCCAGCAAGAGCGGCGCGCGTGGGGTCCCGATGATGCGGGCAAGTTTTTCGGATGAAATAGCGTTAGGCGCAGGCATCTGCGTTCCTCCTAAGGTCAGGATATGCGGGAACGCGATCTTCGGCTGGCGCCTCGTGGGGCGGTCGCAAACCCCATATCACCACGTTTCAAGAAATTCTGCGAAATGTCAATCACATGAACCTGTAACATCAACTGTAGCTTCGCCAGACGGCAGACGCTCGCTCTCGAGTTGCCCATGCAAAAAGAACCCAATCAGTCGAAGGTCCGCTCTCCGCCATGGCCCGCCTACGAGAGTAAGAGGAGTGCCGGTTTCCCGGTGACAGGTTGAGGGTTGGGAGAGTGGCTTCCGGCGCCTGTCACGGGAGATATCCGATGGGTGTTGTAGAAGTTCTGGATCCGGTCGCACCGGCGCGAGCAGGTGGCTGGAAGGTGGACGTGAGCCGGGGTGAGCGGAATGGGCGGGTGTCGTCCGAATGGTTCAACCGGCCCGATGACGAGCGATATCTGTCGCTCGACGATCTCTGGGCCAATGTGAAAGGCCGGTCCGAGCGCAGCCGCAGCCGGGTCGTGCAGACCGCCGACATCCGCGTCGAGGCCGCGCGTGATAATCCCGAACGGTTGCACTTGATGCTGCCGAAAGCGCATGAACCGGTCGCGCCCACGCACTGGGCCTTCGGCCAGCTTGCCAGCATCGTCGGCGCACCGGCCTCCTACCTGCGGCAGCTGCCCGCGCCGCTGGCGGGCATCAACCTGCAATACGGGCTGACCAACCACCGCGCCGAGCAGGTGAAGACTTTTGAGACCGAAGATGGCCGCACGGAACTGCGCGCGGTCACCGGCCCCGACTATGGCCGCATCCATGACCACGAACTGGTCGAGGCCGTGCAGCGCATCGCGGGCAATGGCACGGGCGACACGCGCTGGAAGGTGCCGGGCGTGCTCGACTGGTCGACCGGGGTCTACAACCCCGATGTCGAGATCAGCCGCGACACGACCACGCTCTATGCCTCGGACCGCGACGTCTTCCTGTTCCTTGTCGACGATCGCAACCCGATCGAGGCGGGCAAGTTGGCGGACGGCTCTCCCGACCTCTACTTTCGGGGCTTTTACTGCTGGAATTCGGAGGTGGGCGCCAAGACCCTCGGCATGGCGAGCTTCTACCTGAGGGCAGTGTGCCAGAACCGCAACCTCTGGGGCGTCGAGGATTTTCAGGAGATCCGGATCCGGCATTCGAAATACGCCGCCTCCCGCTTTGCCCATGAGGCGGCCCCGGCGCTGACGCGTTTCGCCAATTCCTCGCCGCAGGGGTTTGTGAACGGCATCAAGGCCGCGCGGCAGCAGATCGTGGCGCGCAGCGATGATGATCGCGCGGATTTCCTGCGCAAGCGGGGCTTCTCGAAGGCGGAGTCCGGCAAGATCATCGAGAAAGTGCTGATGGAAGAAGGCCGCCCGCCCGAGAGTATCTTCGACTTCGTGCAGGGCATCACGCGGCTTGCGCGCGAGAAGACCCAGCAGGATGCCCGCCTCGACATGGAAGGGCGCGCCAAGAAGCTCCTCGACCGGGTCGGCTGACAGAGCCCCCACGCAGCGATCGCCCGACACCGGGGCGGTCGCTGTAGCCTTTTTCTCAACATGCACGCCGCTGGCCATGCCCCGAAAGGGCAGGGGGCTTCGGTGTGCGGATTTCAGCGAGACCCTCATGACCCCCCAGGAAGAAACCGTCATTCTCGAGGCCCGCGATATCCTCGGCCGCTACCTCAGCCAGAACCCGGTCATCGGCAGCTGGCAGGCGCTGATGGACTATTGCGCTCTGACCGTCCGAGGTCCCATCGAGCGATTCCATGTCCTCTATCTCGACCGCAAGAACCGCATCATCGCCGATGAGCTTTTGTCGACCGGCACAGTCGATCATGTGCCTGTCTATCCGCGCGAGGTGATCAAGCGGGCGCTGATGCTGAACGCCAGCGCCCTGATCCTGATCCACAACCACCCGTCGGGTGATCCGACGCCGTCCGAGGCTGATCTCAGCATGACCAAGGAGATCCAGAAGGGCTGCAAGTATCTCGGCCTGACGCTGCATGACCACATCATCGTGGGTGCCGGGACGGAGCTGAGCCTGCGGGGTCTCGGCAAACTCTGATGCTGTGGCCAGATCCATCACCGTCGCCCCTTCGAGGAAGAGGGTGGCGGTTTGGTCTTTGACGGATGAGGCGGGGAGAGTGGCTTCCCGCGCCGTTGGAGACATTGCCATGTTTGACCTTCCCCTGCCGATCCAACCGGGCCCGCGTCCGATGGGCCCCATCCCAAATGGCCCAATTGTCGCTCCTGATCCCAGCCTGCCTTTCGCGCTGACGCGGATGCACCGGACGCCTGCAGCCCTGATGTTGGGCACCGCTGCCCCCGTGGTCGTTGAGCGTTTTGCGACGCTGGCCGATGCCATGCAGGGGGCGTTTGAGCTTGCCGAGGACAACGGCTCCGATGCAGCGCCGCAGCTTCTGGCCATCCTTGATTGCGACCAGCGCCTGGTTCTTGCCGGGGCCGCCAGTCATGGCGCTGTGGCTTGGTGCCACCCTGTCGCCAATGCTCTTGAGGCGCGGGCCGTCGTGACCGAGGCGGTTCAACTTCGCGCTCAGGCTGGCCGCGCCACTGACTGGCACGAGCCTGAATTGGCGCAGCGGCTGCGTCACCGTGCTGATCTGCTGGATGCGCGTCTGGTCGATCCGCTCTGGCGCGCCTTTGCCGCTCGCGCGCTGCAGATCGCGGCGTGATGCCCGAGAGACAGAGGAGGGATGGGAAGGGTTTGAGCCTTCGGGGGGCAGAGGAGTGCGCCACCCGGGGGGTCTGACCTGTCCTCACCGAACGGAGTCATCCATGACCCAGACTGAACCCACTCTGGCCGCCCCGCTGCGGCCTTCCACCGTCGATTTTGGGGCGATCCTTGCCGCGCATGCCGAACGCACCGCCCGGATCCTCGCCCTGCGCCCCGGCAACAAGGACCGCCTGTTCGATGGCCTCATGGCCGCCGGCATCACCCATGTCACCGTGACCTTCGACGGTGCCGGTGACAGCGGCCAGATCGAAGGCATCGGCGCCTGGGCGGGCGAGACGGCTGTCGATTTTCCCGCGACCGAAATCCCCTATGCAGCTCTGACCTGGGACGACCCCGAGGTCGAAATGCGCAGCCTGCCACTGGAGGATGTTGTCGAGCAGCTCGCCTACGACTTCCTGTCTGACACCCATGGCGGTTGGGAGAACAACGACGGCGCTTACGGCGAGTTCTGCTTCGACGCTGCGGCCCGCTGCATCCATCTCGAGTTCAACGGGCGCTTCACCTCTTCCGAACTCTACACGCACGATTTCTGAGGGGGCGACGATGGCACATCCCTACCACCACGCCCTGTCCTCGGTGAAGAAATGGGGCGGCACGGTCGATGATTTCATCGCGGTGCACACATGGTTCGACCAAAGCAAGGAGATCACGGCCGATTTTCGGCACCGGGCCCTGCGGCACCATGCCGAGGGCATATTCATGGCCGAGACGATCTTCGGCCAGACCCTCACGCTCTCGACCGGGCGCATCATCCCGACCCGATGGGTTGGCGAACAACATGTGAAAGAGGATCTCGGCTTCATCCCGAGCTTTGCCGATTGGGTGAAGGCCATCAGGCCCGAACCCTGGATGGGCCGGTCCGAGCGGATCGAGGCGCAGGTCGATCCGCATCTCGCCTCGCCCGTGGTCGAGGTTAGTTGACATGACCGACCCCGCATACTTGCGCCTCGGTCTGCCCTCGACGGCATCGCCCCAGACAGTTCTGCGCGCGGCGGTCCGGGCGCTGCACCCCGACACGCGCGCCGTGCGCAGCTTCCGGACGGCGCGCAAGCGCTTCTACCGGCAAATGCTCTGCGCGCATGCCGCGCGGCAGGCATCGGGCGACAACCCGACCGGCTGATCGCTTCCAACCAACCCTTCATCTCAATCCAGCGCCCGGCCCCACGGCCCGGGTTTCTCAATCTCAGGAGGTCCCCATGGCGGATTACTTCACCCATTTCTCATGCCTGATCGACGTCGGCAGCCCCGACAAGGCCGCACGTGCCCTTGCCCTGTTCCAGGGCTTGCGCGCCGCGGATCAGGACGCCGATGACCCGGAGGTCTCGGGCTTCACTCTTGCGCGCCAGGACGCGCCCGAGGACAGCACCCTCTGGATCCATGACGACGAGCACGGCGATGTCGAGGCGGTCATCCACTTCGTGCTGCGCCTGGCAGAAGACCTCGATCTCACCGGACTCTGGGGGTTCCAGTATGGTCTGACCTGTTCCCGGCCTCGCCTCGACGCTTTCGGCGGCGGCGCGCATGTCATCGATCTTGGTGCCCGCAAGTCCATCGGCTGGACCAGCACGCAAGAATGGCTGGCCGCCGCGCTGAACGGGGAGGACGCACATGCCTGAGGTCATTTGCACAACAGTCTACCAGTTCCCTGAACTCTCCGACATCGCCAAGGACAAGGCACGCAGCTGGTATCGCGAGCTCGGGCCCCACGACGATTGGTGGGACACGGTCTACGAGGATTTCGAGCGGGTCTGCGAAATCGTCGGCATCCGCCTGAAAACCACGCCCGTCCGCCTGATGGGTGGCGGCACGCGGGCCAAGCCCTGCATCTGGTTTTCCGGCTTCTGGAGTCAGGGCGACGGGGCCTGCTTCGAGGGCTACCTTAGCCATGCCAAGGGTGCGGCCGCGCGCATCCGCGACTACGCGCCCCAAGACGCGACGCTCCGTGGCATCGTCGACCGGCTGCAGACCATCCAGCGGCGGAACTTCTACCAGCTCGCGGCCGAGGTCAGCCATCGGGGCCGCTACTACCACGAATACACCATGTCCGTGGACGTCACCCGCGACAGCCCGACCTGGCAGCCGCCCACCGAGGACGCGGAAGAGATCGTGACCGAGGCACTTCGCGACCTTGCCCGCTGGCTCTACCGCCAGCTTCAGAGTGAATACGACCACCTTACCTCGGACGAGTCCGTTGAGGACGGCATCATCGCTAATGAATACACCTTCACCGCAGGGGGGCGGCGGTTCGGGTAAGAGTGCGAGAAGTTCATTTGAACTTTACAATGAGGCCATATGATCTATATTCAGACCAATGGAGGACGCCATGTACGTTGCTGAGAAAATCCGAGAACCCGCACAGATCAACGCCGTCGCGTTGAAGGCCTATGCGCGCGTGGTCGATGCTTGGGGCCTTAACCTGAACGAAGCGGCTGGCCTTGCCGATATGACGGTGAGCACGTGGAAGCGTGCCAAGAAGCCGGATTTCGCGGGGGAACTGACCAAGGATCAACTGTTGCGGCTTAGTGCGGTGATCGGCATCTACAAATCGCTCGAACTCTATTTCTCCGAGCCGCTCGCGCGAAGCTGGTTCACCCGGCCGAACACGGGGCCGCTGTTCGGGGGCAGCCGTCCGGTTGACACGGCGATCGACGGCGGCTTGCCGCAAATTCTCGCGGTTCGGACCTATCTGGATGCGCTGCGTGGTGGGGCATGAAGCAGACCGAGATTTCCGATCGTGGTCTCGTCCGTCTTCTGCCCGCCACTTACCACAAGCCGCCATCTTTGCGCGGTCTAGTCGATGCCGATGACGAGATGGAGATTCTGGCGGAGATCGAGGGCCTGACCAGCGGCCGCCTTCTGGCGGAACGTGGCCGCAACCCACATCTGGACCCGCGCGAGCTTGCCTGGCAGCGCCGCAGCCGTGATCTGCGCATCTATGGCGACAGTCATGTCAACGCTGCCTTCACCTACACCCGCGCCGGCGGAAACCGCTTCAACACTGAGGAGCGCGGCGCGTGGTATTGCGCATGGGATGTGATGGTGTCCGTCAGCGAAGTGGCCTGGCACCGCACACGTGAACTCGGCTTTACCGGCAGCTTCCATGACAGCGCCCGCTATGTGGAATTGCTGGCCGACTTCATCGGGATCTTCGATGACATGACCGACGAGCCGGGCCATCCGGCTCTGCATCCTGATCCGGCTGTCGGATATCCCGAGGGCCAAAGCCTCGCCCAACATCTGCGCCGGGCTGGATCGCGGGGCTTGATTTACCCCTCGGTCCGGGCTCCCGCGCCGGGCGGGAATTGCCTCGTCTGCTTCGAGCCCCACGCCATCCAGAATGTCCGACCTGGCGCGTCCTGGGATCTTGTTTGGGATGGGACGCCGCACTACTCGATCGCGGCTGTCGCCTGACGAGTCATGGCGCATTCGCTTTTTTGGGGGGCCGAAGACATGAAACCGGCAAACGGCAACAGGCCGGACGTCACAAACCTGAAGCAATGCGACCATCAGGCATTCTTCGAGGTTTTGGACTCTCCGCCCCCACCGACGGAAGCGTTACGGGCAGCATTTCGCCGGACGAAAGAGAGGTCATTCCGGCGAAACACATGGCTTCCAACCATGGACTGAGTCCACCGGCCTTCAGGGGTTTCCATAGTCGCGTTGAGGACGGCGACGTCTCTGCCCCAAGAGACCACTATAGTTTTCTTCGATGAGGTTGCTTTTCCAGCGTTATGGACGCTCCAATATCACCATTTCCAAAGAATTGATGGACTAGCCCCACGTGGAGCGAGATCTGAAGACGCTGGGTCGAAAGACGGCAGCGACTTGCGGTGGTTGCCGAAGGTCGATGCGATGTACCTCCCGGTGTGCCGCCGCGACCAGACCTTGGTCCTTCGGACAGGAGTTTGACCGAGGCTGATGTCCCGAAGGGCTAATCTGCCAATCTACAGGTTGGCAACTACGCTCGATTTTCCAAGCCACGGTATGGCAAAAGCTCCGGAAGGCCGGAGCTAGCTGAGCCAGCCAGTGCCGTTCTCACTTGTTCCCGTCGATCCACTTCGACATCAGCCCCTTGTCGCGGAAGCATTCATCCGGAACGGCGCGGCGCTTGATGCGGGCGAGGCGCTCGGCAAAGGCGACCTGCTTTGATGTCGGGCGGCTGTCCTGCGCTGTCGCGGGTGTGAGCTTGGCCTGCGCGTCGATCCAGGCGCTCAAGGATCGCCGATCTTGCTGAACTTCCCATGGCAGAAGCGTCTGGTTGCGCAGGGCTAGCGATCGCGCATAGGCAATCTGCTTTGGCGTCGCGGGCAGGGCGTAAGTGGTGCTTTCCATCGGGGCTCTCCCTTCTTAGCTCGGTTTCAAAATAGAACATAACATGAACAAATACAAGCCACCTGCGGAAATCATGGGGTTTGAGAGGAAGAGGAGGGCCGGGGGAGGTCAGGCCTGAGGGTGCCCGAAAGAGGGCGTCCGGGCCTGATCCTGTCCCTCATTCCGGAGTTTCCCGATGACCCATCTCGCCCCCTTTGCGACCGAGCGCGCCCTTGCGCCTGTCGCCCCTATCCCGTCCCTCGATACGGCCGCTGCGATCTTGAGCGTGGCCAAAGCGCTGCAGACTGATCTGGCGCAAGGTTTCCAGATCGACGCGCTGCGCCTGCGCCTTGAGATGGAGCGCGCCTTTGGCGGCTCTGACGCGACCGGCGCCTGGGACTGGAAGCTGGCCTATGAAGCAGGCGAGGCAGCGCTGGTCTTGTTCCTGCGGAAGTTTGGCCGCGCGCTGTTGGCGCGGGCGGGCTCGCCCGCAGCGCTGCTGCCGATCCTTGCCAAGGTGTCCGGCCTTTTGCCGACCCATACGCGGCGGTCCGAGGAGATGGAGCGGTTCCAGCAGTTCTCGACGCCGCTGCCCATGGGGCTGGCCGCAATGGCTGCAGCACAGATCACCGCGCGCGATTTGGTGCTGGAGCCATCGGCTGGGACGGGCCTTCTGGCGGTCCTCGCGGAAATCGCGGGCGGCAGCCTCGCGCTGAACGAGCTTGCCGACACCCGCGCTGATCTCCTCCGTCGCCTGTTTCCGGGCCGGCCTGTCACGGGCTTTGACGCAGCCCAGATCGACGATCATCTGGACGCAGGGTTGCGCCCGAGCGTGATCCTGATGAACCCGCCGTTCTCGGCGGTGGCCAATGTCGACGCCCGCACCACCGAGGCGACAGCGCGGCATCTGCGCTCTGCGCTCGCGCGCCTGGTCCCCGGCGGACGGCTGGTCGTCATCACCGGTGCCAGTTTCGCGTCCGATTCCCCGGCTTGGGCCGAAACCTTTGGCCGCCTGACCGAGACCGCGCATCTGGTCTTTACAGGTGCCGTATCCGGTGCCGCGTTTGCCAAACATGGCACCAGCTTCGAGACGCGGATTTCGGTCTTCGACAAATGCCGCGGTGGCGAGGCGGGCGGCATCACAGCCGATCTGGCGCGTCCGATTTCGCCTGATGTCGCCAGCCTGCTGTCGCTGATCACTACCCATGTCCCCCCGCGCCTCGAACTGGCGCAGGTCGCTCCAGCCGGGCAGGGCCCCACTTCCCCCTTCCCGGGAAATCCTGCCCGCACCACGCGCACAGGAATCAGCTCGTCGCGCGCCACGCCTGCAACAGCCCCCACCAACACCGTGGTGCAGATCGAGGCCGCAGACCTCGCCTATACCCTGCGCGATGCAACCGAGGACGGGGCCAGCACGCGCCTGTCGGATGCCATTTATGAGACCTTCCGCCTGCAGGCGATCGACATCCCCGGCGCTACACCGCACCCGACCAAGCTGGTGCAATCGGCGGCCATGGCCTCGGTCGCGCCCCCAAAACCCAGCTACCGGCCCAAGCTTCCAACCGCCATCCTGCACGATGGCCTTCTGTCCGACGCGCAGCTTGAGACCGTGATCTACGCGGGCGAGGCGCATGGCGCGTATCTCGCGGGGTCTTGGACTGTCGATGAAACCGGCGACATGGTCTCGGCCGCGCCCGAGGATGCCGCGGACGCCGTCCGTTTCCGCCGCGGCTTCTTCCTTGGCGACGGCACCGGGGCGGGCAAGGGCCGCCAGTCGGCCGGGATTGTGCTCGACAACTGGGCTCAGGGTCGGCGCAAGGCGCTCTGGATCTCGAAGAGCGACAAGCTTCTCGAGGACGCGCAGCGCGACTGGTCTGCCCTTGGCCAGGAGCGGCTGCTGGTCACGCCGCTGTCGCGTTTTGCACAAGGCCGCGACATCCCGCTCTCCGAGGGCATTCTGTTCACCACCTATGCCACGCTGCGCTCCGAGGAGCGAGGCGCAAAAAAGTCCCGCGTCGACCAGATCGTGGACTGGCTCGGGGCGGATTTCGACGGGGTGATCTTGTTCGACGAAAGCCATGCGATGGCCAATGCCGCAGGAAGCAAGGGCGAGCGTGGCGATGTCACCGCCTCGCAGCAGGGCAGGGCGGGCCTGCGTCTTCAGCACAAGCTGCCCAATGCCCGCGTGGTCTACGTCTCAGCCACGGGGGCGACGACGGTCCACAACCTCGCATATGCGCAGCGGCTCGGCCTCTGGGGTGGCGAAGACTTCCCCTTCGCAACCCGGGCGGAATTCGTGGAAGCCATTGAGGCTGGCGGTGTCGCGGCGATGGAGGTCCTCGCCCGCGACCTGCGGTCCCTCGGTCTCTACACGGCCCGCTCGCTCTCCTACGACGGCGTCGAATACGAGATGCTCGAGCATGCGCTGACCCCTGAGCAGCGCGGCATCTACGATGCCTATGCTGGGGCTTTTGCCATCATCCATAACAATCTCACCGCCGCGATGGAGGCCGCCAATATCACGGGGGATACTGGCACGCTGAACCGCCAAGCCAAATCCGCCGCGCGCTCTGCCTTCGAGTCCGCCAAGCAGCGCTTCTTCGGCCATCTGCTAACCAGCATGAAAACCCCGACCCTGATCGCCGCCATCGACGCCGATCTGTCGGCGGGCCACGCAGCGGTGATCCAGATCGTCTCGACCGGCGAGGCGCTGATGGAAAGGCGCCTGTCAGAAATCCCCACCGACGAATGGAACGACATCCGCGTCGACATCACCCCGCGGGAATATGTCTTGGACTACCTCGCCCATTCCTTCCCGGTGCAGCTCTACGAGCCCTTCACTGACAGCGAGGGCAATCTGTCCTCGCGCCCCGTCATGCGCGACGGCCAACCGGTCGAATGTCGCGAGGCCGCGCGCAGACGCGACGCGCTGATCGAGAAGCTGGCATCACTTCCGCCCGTGCCCGGGGCTCTCGACCAGATCGTCCAGCGTTTCGGCACCGACCTCGTGGCCGAGGTGACGGGCCGGTCGCGTCGGATCGTGCGAAAGGGCGAAGGCCCTGCCGCGCGCCTCGTCGTCGAAAGCCGGGCGGGGTCTGCCAACCTTGCGGAAACCGCCGCCTTCATGGATGACCAGAAGCGCATCCTGATCTTCTCCGATGCCGGCGGCACGGGACGCAGCTACCACGCCGATCTCGGCGCGAAGAACCAGCGCCTGCGGGTCCACTACCTTCTCGAGCCGGGCTGGAAGGCCGATGCTGCAATTCAGGGCCTCGGGCGCACCAACCGCACCAATCAGGCGCAGCCGCCGCTCTTCCGGCCCGTCGCCACCGATGTGAAGGCTGAGAAGCGGTTCCTGTCGACCATCGCCCGCCGCCTCGACACGTTGGGGGCCATCACGCGCGGCCAGCGCCAGACCGGCGGGCAGGGGCTGTTCCGACCCGAGGACAACCTCGAGTCCCCCTATGCCCGCGACGCCCTGCGCCAGCTTTACCGCCGCCTCTATCGCGGCGATGTCGTTGGCTGCTCGCTCGGGGCGTTTGAGGATGCGACCGGTCTGAGCCTGACCGATGACAACGGTTTGAAGGATGACCTGCCGCCTATCACCACCTTCCTCAATCGCCTGCTGGCGCTGACGATCGACATGCAGGCCGTGCTGTTCTCGGTCTTCGAGGAACTCCTCGACCAGCGAATCGAGGGCGCCATCGCTGCCGGGGTCTACGACCTCGGGCTCGAGACGCTGCGCGCCGAGAGCTTTCAGGTGACGGATGCGCGTGTGATCTACACCCATCCCGGCTCGGGCGCAGAAACCCAGCTCCTGACCATCGCGCAAAAGCAGCGCAACACGCCGACCGCGCTCGCTGATGCGCTCCACTGGCTGGACGATCCGAAGGCGCGTTTGCTAGTTAACAGCCGCTCAAACAGGGCTGCCGTGCAGGTGCCCGCGACCAGCCTGATGCTAGACGACGGCACCATCGAACCGCGGCTGAGGCTGATCCGGCCAACGGAGGCCAGCACCGTGCCGGCAAAGCTGATGGACGACACGCATTGGCTCGAGGCTGACCGCACGGCTTTCACAGCCGCCTGGACCACGGAACTGGCCGAGGTGCCGGAATTCACGGAAACCACGCTGCACATCGTGGCGGGCCTCTTGCTGCCGATCTGGAAGCAGCTCCCGCAGGACGAGACCCGCGTCTACCGACTGCAAACCGACGATGGCCAGCGCATCATCGGTCGCCGTGTCTCGCCCGCCTGGGTCGCGACGACGCTGGCGGGTGAAGCGCCGCAACTGTCCGCCGCGCAGGTCCATGCCCTCGTTCTGGAGGGCAAGACCGTGGTGCGGCTGGCCGAAGGGATGGAGCTGCACCGGTCCCGCGTCATGGGGGTGAACCGGATCGAGCTGTCGGGCTTTTTGGGTGCCGCCAAGGACCGGCTCAAAGCGGATGGGTTCTTCTCGGAGATCATCGCCTGGAAGCTGCGGCTCTTCTGCCCAGCAGACTCCAGCGGCATCACAGTGCTTGATCGTCTGCTTGCACGTTGTCCCGTGACAGGACTACATGCGCGTGGAGGGTGCTGAGCCATGTATTCCGAGACTGAAGATCTGATCCGCGCTCTGGCGGAAAATGCCGAAGGCGTGTGTCGCGCCTACCTTCCCGCCGGACGGCGGGAAGGGTCCTACTGGATCGTGGGTGACCTGCAGAACAACCCCGGCCGGTCGCTCTTTGTGCGGCTGACTGGACCCGCCTCAGGGCCGGGCGCGGCCGGCAAGTTCACCGATGGCGCCACAGGCGAGCATGGCGATCTCCTCGACATCATCCGCGAGCGAACCGGGATCTCGCGCTTTCCCGATCTTCTGGCCGAGGCCCGGGCGCATCTTGGCCGTCCCCAGCCGGTCCTCCCGGATAGGCCAGTGCCGAAGAAGGCCCAGGCCCCCGGCGGCACACCAGCGGCGGCGGCGCGTTTGTTTGCAGCCTCTATGCCAGTCGCAGGCACGCTTGCTGATACCTACCTTCGCGCCCGGGGCCTGACCCAAGGCGGCATGACGAGTGCGCTGCGCTTCCATCGGAAGTGCTGGCATCGGGATGAGGGCCAGACCAGCAGCATCCCCAGACCGGCGCTGATCGCCGCGGTCACCGATGGGGCAGGGGCCTTGCAGGGCGTGCATCGAACCTGGCTGGCACCTGACGGACAGGGGAAGGCGGCTGTCGAGACGCAGCGGCGTGCCATGGGTCACCTCCTCGGCAATGCCGTCAGGCTGACCCCGTATGACGACATCCTCGTTATCGGCGAGGGCATCGAGACCATGCTGTCCCTGTCCGAGGCGGCCCCCGGCCTTCCCGTCTGGGCGGCGCTCTCGTCGGGTCACCTCGGGGCGGTCCTGTTGCCGGAGGGGCTTCAGCGCCTCTACATCGCCATCGACCGCGATCCTGCCGGCCAACGCGCGGCAGAGAGGTTGAGCGCCAGAGCCACAGAGGTCGGGATTGGGTGCCATGTGCTCGAGCCACAACTCGGGGATTTCAACGATGATCTCCGGGCGACCGGCAAAGAGGCGCTGCGCCAGTATCTGGCAGGGCAGATCGGGCTTGAGGATCGGCAGCGCCTGTCAGGCTGAGCAGCATCGCGCAGGGGGCGGTCAGGGGCAGAGGGGGGTAAGGGTCCTGCAGTCCTGTCGCGGGTGTGGATCATCACCTTTGCCTCTTCCCGGGCAATCTCATCCACCCGTCACCCACACGGCCTTCAAGAGATGGGCAGGCGGCCGTCAAAGGGGACGCCCCATCAAGGGCGGCAGGCAAGCTATTTCCGCCGCGGGGGACGAGCCCCCGCTTTGCATCGCGAAACAAATAGCTTGCCTGCCGCCCTCCTCCACATGCGTTCCGGCCCCGAAGGCGGGGTGAGGGGGCGTCCCCAGTGACAGCTTTCGCAGCCCATGAAGGCCGCGCGGGTTGTCGCGCGGATGAGACAGGCCCGGAGGCAAGAAACTGATGACGATCCACACTCACGACGACACGTATGAACCCGCTCACACCGCATCCCAGACCGCCCATGCGCTCGACGAGTTGCAGCTTTACGGCTACCGCCCCTTTGACGAGCCCGATCCGCGCCCGATGCCCGATGGGCAGCGCCTTGCGGTCGCCGTCGCCGACATCTTCGATGCCCTCGTCGCGAGCCTTGAAGACACCCGCATGGAACCCGACCTCGAAGAGGTGCTCTGGGGCCAGGTCAACCTCTTTCACCGCGCCACGGCCCGTATCGAGCGGTCGCTCGACGAGAACGAGCAGGCGCAGCGCCGCCTCCAGCGCGAGCAGGACGGCTCCGAGGTGAAATCCACCGAACTCGAGCGCCTGACGGCCGAAGGCCTGACCCTGATCGAACGGCGCAACTGCATGGACATGATGCGCGATCACGCCGCCACCGAGTTCGTCCATCACACGGGATCGACCTGGCGCCCCCGCACCGGCTCGATGGTGAACCGCCAGCACATGACTGCCGCCCTGATCGACAGCCGCGATTTCCTGGCCGCCAAGCGCCGCGCGGAAACCGAGGTGATGTTGCCCGCAGGCCCCAAGGTCGCCCTCACCGGCGGGACCGACTTCAACGATCACCGCCTGATCTGGGGCAAGCTCGATCAGGTCCGGACCAAGTATCCCGACATGGTCCTTCTGCACGGTGGAAGCCCCAAGGGCGCCGAACTCATCGCCGCCAAATGGGCCGAGGCCCGGGGCGTGACGCAGGTGGCCTTCAAGCCCGACTGGAGCAAGCACGCCAAGGCTGCGCCCTTCAAGCGCAACGACGCGATGCTGGAGGTCCTGCCCGTGGGCGTCCTCGTCTTCCCGGGCAATGGCATCCAGGAAAACCTCGCCGATAAAGCCAAAAAGCTCGGCATCCCGGTCATGAAGTTCGAGAAGGGGGCGTGAGCCCCCTTTTCCCCTCGCGGGGAAATCGAGGTGGAAGCGCACTCTTCCACCTGATATTGTGTAGGAAACCTCAATTGATCACTACATGTACCATAGCCCGATCCAGCTCGATGTCTTCCCGACCGACGTGCAGATGCGCCGGATTGATCCGGCGCGCAACATGCGTCGCTTCTATCGACTTAGCGTTCAGCGCGATCTATTCGGACGCGCAAGCCTCGTGCGCGAATGGGGACGAATTGGTTTCCGTGGGCAGATGATGGTCGAGACGCACCTTGATGAAGGCAAGGCCATCACCGCGTTGATGAAGCTAGCAGCGGTGAAGAAGCGGCGCGGGTACGTTCAGTGAACGCTCTTGGACGCAGCCATTTTCCCCACTTTTTCATCGCATCAAGAGTTCTGCTGGATCAATCAGGAGTGAGGTCCAACGCCTCGCCCCGCTTCAGGATCTCGTAGATCACCCCTTCAAGGATCGGCAGTGCCTGCCGATCCTTGCTAAGGAGAAGCGTGGCGAGCGCGCTATGCGAGGACATGGCCCGGACCACTGCCGCCTGCACCGCGCCGGGGAGGTTCCCCTTCATCGCTTGATCCTTACTGTTCTTGTCGATCTGGGCCATCACAACCGGGTTCTGGCGGGTAATTGCGGCGACCTGGTTCACGAAAGCGACCTGGTCCTCGAGCGGGGTCGCCTCTCCGAAGAGGCTGTTCAGGCGCTCGATCAGCTCCTGCATGTAGACCGGTAGGGCACCGGGCCGTCCGCCGCCGCCGCCGCCCTTTATGGGGTCGAGGGTGGGGGGCTCCTCATCCTCGCCGTTGCTAGGCTCCTCTCGCTCCACGATGTCATAGCCGGTCAGCGCGATCCCGTGCAGGTCGATCTCGGACGCGGGCACCCCGTCCAAACGGTTTGCCAGCAGCTTCGAGAAGGCGGCGAAGACCTCAAGGTCCGGGTCACCGAGATCGATCAGCTGAGCGACATAGGCGTAAAGGCGGCCGAACCGCGACAGGCCTGCCTTGAAATCCGTCAGCGACACGATCGCCGTCTCGACCTGTTCGCGCTCGTGATCGGCGCGCTTCATCCCGTCCTCGTTCCCGACCGCTTTCGCCTTCTGCCAGGCGTCCTCGGCCTCTGTGGCCCGGTTTCGAAGCTCCGTGAGCCGATGGTTATAGGCGTCGGTCGGTTCCTGCGTCGCGGCGTACATCGCCTTGTGCGCCGCCTCGTCATCGGTGCCGCTGGCGGCGGCCGTCGCTGTCCGAAACCGGGCCTTCTGGAAGTCGAGGACGTGGGTCTCGTCATAGACCCCCTGATCGTCGAGGAACTCCTTCAGGTCATAGATGACGTTGAGGTCCTGCACTTCCTCGATCTTGGCGCCCCTGTCATACTGGGCAAAAGCGGCCCGGACCACGTCCGGATCGTTGATAAAGTCGATGATGAAGGTCTGGTCCTTCCCGGGAAAGGTCCGGTTCAGACGGGAGAAGGTCTGGACGATCTCGACCGCGTTCGCGATCTTCTTGTCCACATACATCGCGACCAGCTTCGGCTGGTCGAACCCGGTCTGGAACTTGTTCGCGACCAGCATGACCCGATATTCCGGCCGGTCGAAGACGTGGCGCAGATCCTTGCCGCCGGCGTCCGGGTTCATGTTCACCTCGGTAAACTCCGCGTCCTCCTCAACGACGAACGCGTCCCCCTGCAGCAGCTCGTCGTTCGGGTGCATCACCTCGCGCCCGGTCAGCTTGCCCGAGAAGGCGACGAGGGCGCGGATGTTGCCGTATTCCGGGTTCGCGGCGATGAAGGCGTCGAAGGCCCGCTTGTACCGGACCGCAGAGGCCCGGGAACTGGTGACCACCATCGCCTTCGCCTTCCCGTCAAGCAGGTGGGCCACGTTCTTCGAGAAGTGCTCGATGATGAAGCGGACCTTCTGGGTGACATTCGTCGGATGGAGGGTCATCCATTTCGCCAGGGCCCGCTTGGCCGCCTTCCCGTCGACCCGTTTTTCCTCGACGATCTCCTGACCGAGGTTGAACGCGGTCTTGTACGGCACGTAGCCCCGCAGCACGTCGAGAATGAACTTCTCCTCGATCGCCTGCCGCATCTCGTATTTGTGGAACGAGACCGGGAGGTTGTCGTCCGATGCGGGCCTCGTCGGGTCCGTCGGCCGTCCGAACAGCATCATGGTCGAATGTTTCGGGGTCGCCGTGAAGGCGAAATGGGACACGTTCGCCGGGCGTTTCCGGGCCCGCTGTATTTCAAGGAGGATGTCCTCGACCGTCATGTCCGCCGCGTCCTTCCGGGCCGACAGGGCCAGCGTCGCCTGAAGTTTTGACGCTGTGTTCCCGGTCTGGGAGTTATGCGCCTCGTCGATGATCACCGCGAAGTTCCGGTCCCGGAGGGACTTCTCCGTCAGGATCGCCTCCATAGCGAACGGGAAGGTCTGGATGGTCACCACGATGATCGGGGTGCCCTTCAGCATCGCCTCGCTCAGCTGCTCGCTCTTCGACTTCGACGAGGTCTCCCGGTCGATCGCTGCGATCAGCCCCTTCTGGTGGTCGATCTGCTGGACCGCGTCCTGCAGCTGCCCGTCCAGCACGTTCCGGTCCGTCACGATGATCACCGTGTCGAAGATCGGCGTCCCGTCGTCCCGGCGCAGCTTCACCAGGTCATGCGCCGTCCAGGCGATGGTGGAGGTCTTTCCGGACCCGGCGCTGTGCTCGCACAGGTAGGGGTGCCCCGGGCCTTTCTCCTTCGCGTCGCCGATCATCTTGTTGACCGCGTCGAACTGGTGGAACCGGGGGAAGATCAGGGTCTCCTTGACCGACCAGTTCCCCTTCAGGTCGACCACGTTTTTCTTCTCGACATAGACGAAGCTGTGGAAGATCCGCAGGAACGCGTCGGGCTGACAGATCTCCTCCCAGAAATAGGCGACGGGATATTCCCCGTCGGCCCGCGCCGGGTTGCCGGCCCGGCCGTTATCCCCCTTGTTGAAGGGCAGGAAGAAGGTGTCGTCGCCTGCGAGCTTAGTGGTCATCCAGATCTCGCTGTCCGACATCGCGAAATGAACCACGGCGCCCCGATGCTGCGTCAGGAGCGAGTGCGTGCGTTTCGTGATCGGATCGGCCGGGTGGCGGTCTGTCCGGTACTGGGCCTTCGCGTGCTCGACCGACTGAGTGAAGTCCGTCTTCAGCTCGACCGTGGCCAGCGGCAGGCCGTTCAGGAACAGGCCGAGGTCGATGGCGAGCTCGCGGCCCGGGTGATATTTCAGCTGCGGCACGACCCGCAGCCGGTTCGATGCGTAGCGGTGCAGGACCGCATCGTTACGCTGGTCCTCCGGGGCCGCCTCGGACAGGTCAAGGTGGCCGGCACCGGCGATCGAAAAGCCCCGGCGCAGCGTCTGGACCATCCCCTGTTTCTCCAGCGCCGTCTCTAGCCGGTCCATGACGACCGTCAGGGTTTTGTCGCCATTCATAGCTTGTAGGCGGTCCCATTTCTGCGGCTGGGTGGCCCGTAGCCAGGCTTCCAGATCCTCCGGGTACATGGCACGGTCCGCGTCGTAGGCGTCGGTCGACCCAACCAGCCAGCCCGACGCGGCGAGCTTCTGGACGATGTAGGACTCGAGGTGCTTCTCGTGATGCAGGTCGCTCATTCCGTCACCTCCGATCCGCCGGCCTGCGCCTGCTGCCACTCGTGATAATTCAACTTCGATCCCCGAACCTTCCACTCCAGCCGCCCGTTGCTGTTCCGGTCAAGCACCACCGCCGCGGCGGCCGACGGGCTGCTGAACGGCCAGGGTTTGGCGAAGCGCATGCGGTCCTCCGCGTGAGGGACCAACGCGCCCTCGGCGATCATCTTGTCCTTAAGGCCGCCATAGCTCTGCTGGACATACCCGGTCCCGATCAGGGCCTCGGAGCCTTCTAAAACAACGAATTCCCCGTCTTCTTCGACGGCGGTCGCCTGGACGCCGCTCTTGTGGCGGATCTCGAAATGGACCTCTTCGGCGGTCCTATCATCAGCGGGTTTCGCGACCTGAGTCACGGCGCGCGGTTGAGGTTTCAGCATGTCGAGCCCGATGACCGGCAGGATAATCCGCAGGTTCGCGAGGAACTGTTCCATGTTCGCTACATCCGCCTCAGGCAGGCGGCGTCGGCCGGTGTCGGGCTGGGTGCCGTTGTCAAGCGTCACCCGGCCCGCCTGCGTGGTAACCCGGATCAGCCGGGCCTCGAGGTATTCGGCGTGCCCCTTGGACAGGTCGTCGTCGCTGGTCGTGACGGTGATGGCGGTTTCCCAGAAGTCGCGCTTCTTCGCGCTCTGTTCGATCCTTTCGGACACTGAGTTGCCTGACCCGATATAGACCCGGGTCACGCCGGGCTTGTCCGGGTCCGGGCCGGACAGGATATAGACGCCGGTCCGGTCCACCTCGGACCGGGCGGTCAGGTCGCCGAAGGCCGAGGCGCCGCTGACAAACAACAGACCGGTCCAGCCGTGGATCGTCGCCTTGCGCAGGCCCGTGGGCTTCCCGTCGACCAGGAAAAGCTGGATGGTCCGCCCGAAGGGTTCGCCTGTGGTCATGCGGGTACCTCTTTCACAAGTCTTGCCAGCTTCGTTTGGGCAGAAACCGGCATCCTCATACCTTCCACACCGCTCTTGTGCGCCAATCCGCTGGAAAGCCCATGCTGGCAGGATCGGCCAACGGGCAGCCGTCGATCAGCGCAACAAGGCGCTGTTTCCATTCATTGCCCGGCGCGATCAGGGCCAAAAGATAATCAAGCGTCACCAGAGTGTTGTGCAGATAGCGCGGATCGGCATCTCGTATTGCAACGGGCAGCTTCGCAGGAAATCTTGGTGTGGTCATTTTCACCGTGAAGCGCTTGTTCCACAGCCTGCCATGGTGGGCGCATATGTTGCGCACATGGCTGATATGATGGGCGAAAGACGTGACCACCTTTTCGTCTAGCGCGAAGGGGGACGCGATCGCGTTTCTATCGCTTCGCAGTTTCAGGTCGCTATAGAATTTCGACAGCAACCCGAAGGACATGACCTCTGCCGCCATCCAGACCGGCGGCAGCTTGGGCGAGGTGTATTTGTCGCGATAGTGGGTCGCGAACGTGTCGCGCGAGCGGCTTCCTTGTTCAACTCGGCAACGGCGGACGCATGACGCCCGATATGGGCATAGTGGCCCTGTTCGAGATAGCCATGGGGCCCATAGGTCATCGCCATGTGATGCGCCCATTGCGCGCGCAAGGCCACCTCGACCCGCTCGATGGCGTCCAGAACCAGCAGCCGCAGTTCGCGGTCGAAGATGTAGAGCGTCAGCACATCCTCGAAGGTTGTCCCGTCGCGGAAGGCGTGATCGCCATTGTTCGCGGCGGGCACCTCGAAGGGCAGCCAATAGGCCCGCAGCCTGTAGTAGGAGATGAAGTTCAGGTAGTGCTGTGCCTGGGCTTCATCACCGACAGTCATGCCGCGACGTTTCAGCAGTTCGACCTGATCCGGGACGGAGACGGCGGGTTTTTCGAACTTCATGCGGCACTCCTGTGCCGCGAAAGCGATACCCTGAAAACAAGTAACCCGCCGGGGTGCGCAGTGCGAAACCGAGGTTTCGTCCGAGGCGTGGCGGGTCTTGTTGAGACATTAGATAGGGCAGGACTCCTACCAAAGCAATAAGAAACCGACCGGTCCGCGCCAAAAGTCATGCCGCCGCCCTCACGTCGATCTTGCCAGTGACGGCAGCGGTGATCAGGGCCGCGCGCTTCTCGCGCAGGAGGTCGATGCTGCTCTCGGTCAGGGAGATCAGGCCCCGGATGCGCTCAAGCTCGACGTCGATCCGCTCAGCGATGAGCCTCTGCTCCTCAATCGGCGGTATGTAAACAGGAAGTCCCAGAAATTTTTCGGGCTCCATGCGCCACTGGTCGGTCCGGATGCCGTTTGAAATGAGGCGATAGACCCACGGCATAGGTTGCGCCCGCAGGTAGTGATGCATGTACCGGGGGTCGTGTTCTCCGATGGGACGCATGACAACATAGTCCGGACTGGTAATCCCTTTCATGGGGGCGATACCCATTGACCCCTGCCAAGCCTTCATCTTGTTGATGACAAGATCATTCGGGTTGACCAACTGGTATTTGGACAGGTCTTCGGGCGTTTTGTTAATGTTGTCATCGCGGGATGATTTCTCGATCACGCCGAACTCGCGATAAACCGAAAGGACAGTTAGGTCCTCATACCCCTGCCGTTTCTCCTGCCTGAAGTGATCCTTCATCCGGCCCCGCACCCAATGTGCCGGAACCCGTCCTCGCCAATCCACTCCACTGTCAATGGTGGGCGCGTTCCGGTCGAGACCACGGCGAACGAGGCGGGATATGGCCGCCTTCTCCTTTTCCTTCAGCAGCGCGATGAACCGGGTCTTCTTCTCGATCAGGCCGTCAATCATGCCGGTTTCGCGGTCGAGGAAGCGGGCGATGGCGACCTGATCTTCGGGACTGGAAATATTCACGTGATAGTTGCGGACCGCCTCGGCACTCACGCGCTTGAGGCCGCCTGCGCCGGTCATGCTCCGTATCCCTTCGAACCGAAAGTCTTCCGAGCTGAGGAGATAGAGCAAGAAGTCCGGGTCGATCCGGGAAGCGTCAGGTCGCAGAACGTAGACCTCAGAGGTTGCAAACCCGACGCCGTTTATCAGCCCTTCCGCTCTTCCTTTCTTCCCATTCTCGAAACAGGGTGTGACTTTCGCGAGAAGAACATCATCGTTAGCAACGAAGTTGTAGCTCCCAGCTGTCATGACGTTCAGGGGTTCAGCCCTTGAACCATCGACCCCACCCAGACCGTCCTTGATGGCGTCCATGGGGATGAAAGAAACAGGATCGTCTGCTCGGAGGCGCCGTATCTTCGCTGACGGGGAAAGGGCCACCGAGAACTTCAGGCGGCTCATTCCGTCACCTCCGCCAGCACCGCCGCGATTTCCGCCTCGACCGCCTTCAGCTCGGCGTCGATCTCCTCCAGATCGCGGGGCGGCTGGTATTCATAGAAGTAGCGATTGAAGTTGATCTCATACCCCACGACGCCGACTTGGCCGTCGTACTCGTCGCGGAACGTCTCATCCACATAGGCGTCGGGCGCATGGGGCAGCACCTCCTGCGCCATGTAGTCCCGGATGTCGGTGCCGAGGGGGATGTTCTCGAAATCCGTCAGGTCGTCATCGGGGATGACCTCGCCCTTCTTGTCGAGGATCGGTTCGAGGTCCGGGTCCCGCACGCCGAAGGATTTCTGGAACGCTTTGACTAGGGCGGCGTTCACCTTGCCCAGACCCGCATCGCGCTTGGCCGCGTTCTTGACCCAAGCCTCGAACCAGTGCCAGCCATGCGCCTCGCCCATGTCCGCCTCGAACAGCTTGGTCCAGCCGCTCTGCACTTCGGGGGCGAGCTTACCCCATGCGGTTTCATCCGCCAGCGCCGCAAGTCCCTCAGGCGAGGTCACGATCTTCTTGCGCAGCGGGCGCAGGACCTTGACCCGGCGATAGCCGAAGTCGCGGCTGTCGAAGATCCGGCTCTCCTTCGTCTCGGCGAAGTCGGCATACATCTGGACAATCTGCCGGATCTGGTCGTTCCCGACCCGGCGGCGCTTGTTCCCCTCGCTCTTGCGCATGGGCTCGAACAGCGCGGTCGCGTCGATCAACTGGACCTTCCCCTTTCGGTGGGCGGGCTTCTTGTTGGACATAAGCCAGATGTAGGTGCCGATCCCGGTGCGAAAGAAGATCTCGGTCGGAAGCGCGATGATGGCCTCGACCACATCCTCCTCCAGCAGGTAGCGCCGGATTTCGGATTCCCCTTGCCCCGCGTTCCCGTTGAAGAGGGGCGAGCCGGACAGGACGATCGCCGCCCGCCCGCCGCCGCGCTCCGGCGCCTCCAGCTTGCTGAGGAGGTGGAGGAGGAACAGCATCGACCCGTCGCTGACGCGCGGCAGCTTGGGGCCGAACCGGCCCTCGAACCCCTTCTCCTGATGTTCCCGGACCACGGCGGCCTGATCCATCTCCCACTTCTTGCCGAAAGGGGGATTCGAGACGCAGTAATGGAACCGCTCGTTCGCGAGCTTGTCGTCGGACAGGGTGCTGCCGAGCTTGATGTTCTTCGACAGGTCGCGGCCGGGATCGGACTCGACGGTCTTGAGGAGCATCGAGGCGAGGCAGACGGCGTGGGTCTCCGGTTCCTGCTCCTGCCCGTAGGGCACGATGACCGGGGCGATGGAGTAGCGGTCGCGCAGGGCGTTTACATGCTCCATCCCATCCGACAGGAAGCCGCCGGTGCCGCAGGTCGGGTCATAGAGCGTCCGGATGAGCCCTGGGTTGTCGATGAACATCTGGTCGTCCGGGTCCAGCAGCAGCTCGATGGCTAGGTGGACCACGTCGCGCGGGGTCATGAAGTCCTCGGCCGCCTCGTTCACCTCTGCGCCGAAGCGGCGGATCAGGTGCTCATAGACGTTCGACATGACGCGTTCCGGAACCGCGTCCGGGTGCAGGTCGATGGCGGCGAAGTTTTGACAGATCTTATAGAGGACCCCGGCCTTGTCCATTCGGGCCAGCGTGTTCGCGAAATCGAACTGTTCGAAGATGACCCGGGCGTTGTCGGAGAAGGAGGCGATGTAATCCTCGAGGTTCTGGCGGGTCCGGGTCGCGCCGAGGCTGCGCAGGTCGTAGTTCGAGGTGTTGTAGAACGGGTAACCGGTCTGGGTCCGGAGGATCACGCCCAAGTCAATCGGGCTCTCCTTCATGGTCTTGACGGTTTCGCGCACCTGGTCCCGAGTCGGTTCCAGCACGCATTCCAGGCGGCGCAACAGGGTGAAGGGCAGGATTACCTTACCGAAATCGACGTGTTTGAAGTTCCCCCAGAGGTCGTCGGCGTTCTTCCAGATGAAATCGGCGAGAGAGGTGTTCGTCGTCTGGGTGTTCATCTATGCGCCTTCACTGTTATTCGTTTTCGTCTCAAGGTGCTGTTCCAATAATCGTGCTGCCAAACGGAAGCCGTCGACCTGACTCATCCGGTGCCGGACACAGAGCTCCTTGAAGGCCCACCGCTCATCCTCGGTGATCTTCAAATTTAGGTTCGAAAGCTTCGCGGCATCATCACCCATCGGGCATCTCCTCGCGGATAATGACTTATCTTCCATTCTTCCATTAAAGAATTCAATCACATTTGCTTGGACGGCCCCTTTTCAACCTGATCCACAGTTGGCAAGCGGATGCTTTAAGGGGCCTTCAGATCCGGTGCCTTGTTCAGCTCGATCTGTGTTCTTTCGGGTTTCGCCGTCAGCTGCGATGTCGTTGTTTCTGAGAGTATTAGCCAGTACCTCGTATGGCGTCGCTCACCGGTTCGGCTGAGCGCACCTTTCTCGACTAGATCCTGCAGATCGCGGGTTGCGGTTGCGCGTGAAGTTCCGGTGATCTTGAGATAGTTGTCGGCGCTGAGGCCGCCTTTGAAACCGCAAGGGCCTTCCCGAAACATTCGAGCGATGGCCTTGGCCTGGCGTTCGTTCAACTGGTCTCTGTGACGATCGTAGAAGTGTGCCTTGCTGATGAAGAAGCCGACGCGGTCGAGTGTTGTCTGTTGGGCCTTCAAGACAACTGCTGCGAACCAGACGAGCCAATCGGTCACGTCGAGCGTTTTTTGATGCTGCTGGAGCTGGTCGTAGTAAGCCTTGCGCTCCTTCTCGATGGTGAAGGCAAGCGAGATGAGGGTCGGCTGGCCAATGTTCTGCGCCAGAGACTTTTCAGCGAGGGCGCGACCCAAGCGGCCGTTGCCGTCTTCGAATGGGTGGATACTCTCGAAATAGAGGTGGCTTAGCCCTGCGCGCGTCAGTGCTGGAAGCGGCTCTGCTCCCCCCGGACCGGTCTTGTTGAACCAATCCGCGTATCGCTCCATCTCAGGCATGACCCGCTCCGAGGGCGGCGCT
>NZ_JAAGOU010000041.1:0-44082 GCF_010500775.1 Salipiger sp. PrR002 | reverse complement strand
GGGATTGCCAAAGCAAGCGACCTCGATCTGGAGAAATCTGCGGACCGGGAAGAAGCGCTCGACCGGCTGGAAGCCGTGCATGTTCGGTTGGGCGATGTTCTGACTGGCGTGCGCGTCCTGCGCGCGCCAACCGAGGTCGACGAGGCGGATGACGCTGAGGCTGTGCTCGGCGAGCGGCTGACGACACCTAGGGGCGATCTCGCGCAAGACGGGTCCGACATTTTTGCTCCATCGGAGCGGCAGGCGTTCAGGGCGCTGGTGGCGCAGTTCCGCCGGACGGATTTCGATCATCCGTTCTCCGACGACCCCTCGGTGCGGCGGGCGGGCGCCGTGGAGGTGGAGGAGGCCCGCAACGCGTTCGATGCCTACGCGCAGAGATCTCCGCAGCATGCCGAACTGGCCTCGATGGCTTGGGGACAGATGACTGACAGTCGAATGCCGCCGCAATATGCGGTATCGGCGCAGGACCGCACGCTTCATGCTGGCGACATGGACCTCGCCTTGCGGGATCCTTCGGATCATCTCGGTCCGATCACGGAAGAGCTCCGCATCCTCGCCCGCTATCGCACGGAGATGCCGGATGACGAATTCGGGCAGGCCGTCGAGGACGAAATCAACCACCTTCGTTCGCTCGGCGCGTCGCGTGCCTATATCAGCGAACGCAGTTTCGAGATCGAGGACCAGGCGCGACAAGACTACGCCGAGCGCCGGTATCTGGAAGAGACAGCGCCAACCGTCATGGCCTTTGTGCGAAACGCCGACGTCGAGGGCCCGCTCTCCGAGGGTCCAGACTCATTGATCGTCAAAGCCAGAAGATGACAGTTGCGGCGAGGGCGACGGCGGAGAGGAAGGTCTTTGCGCATCGGTCGTAACGGGTTGCGATGCGGCGCCAGTCTTTCAATCGGCCGAACATGATCTCGATCCGGTTGCGGCGCCGGTAACGTCGTTTGTCGTAGCGGACTGTCTTGCCGCGCGACTTCCGACCGGGGATGCAGGGGCGTATCCCCTTGTCTTTCAACGCATCCCGGAACCAGTCGGCGTCATAGCCCCGGTCGGCGAGCATCCATTCGGCCGCGGGCAGACTGCCCAGCAGAGCTGCGGCGCCGGTGTAGTCGCTGACTTGGCCTGCGGTCATGAAGAACTTCAGCGGACGACCCTTGGCGTCCGTGACAGCGTGCAGCTTGGTGTTCAACCCACCCTTGGTCCGCCCGATCAAGCGCCCGCGCTGGTCGTCAGGCCCCCCTTTTTCGCCCGCAGGCTCGAAGCCGTGCGATGCGCCTTCAGGTAGGTCGCATCAATCATGATGGTCTTCTGCTCGGTGCCTTTCGAGGCCAGCCCCTCCATCATCCTGGCGAAGACCCCCATGTCACCCCACCGCTTCCATCGGTTATAGAGCGTCTTCGGGGGGCCATACTCCCGAGGCGCATCGCACCACCTCAAGCCATTGCGATTGATGAAGATTATGCCGCTCAAAACCCGCCGATCATCGACGCGCGGTTTGCCATGGCTCTTCGGAAAGAACGGTTTCAGCCGGTCCATCTGCTCGTCCGTCAGCCAGAATAAATTTCTCATCATCACCCCCGTCAGCTCAGGGCCTTGAATCACGCAGCGACGGCAGCCTCAAGCAGATCAATGGGTCCTGACCCTAAAGAGTGAAAGTGTTCTTCGGGTTTTGTGACTGACGGATGAGGGCCTTTGGGGTCCCTCAGATGGGTCCGGGCCGGGTTCCGGTCTGCCGTTCCGGATGAAGGGCATTCCCATGCAATCAGGTGTCTTGCGCGTGCTCCGCGCAACCGCCGCCTCCTGGTGGCGGCATAGAGAGCTGCGCCGAACTGGCCAGACGGCGCTGGCACGGCGGCTCGAACGCCAGACCGTCCTGCGTGATCTCGGCTATCTGAAGCAGGCGGCGTCATTGCCAAACGCGCATGTGATCTGCGGGGAGGGTGGGACATTCCTCCATCTCGGTTGGACTACCGTGTCGACCTTCGCGCCGATCGAGCGCTTTCCCCTGGCCGCCCTCGCGGTCGCACGAGGAACCCCGTTCATCGATATCCGACCCATCAGTGACGTCATCGCCTTCGCGAACCTGCCACGGGTGGCGCAGGACGGGTCGGTCGATCCTGAACCTTGGGGTCCTGGCAGGTCCGTCTCGCTGACCACCTACATCGACACGGTCGAAGCCCTCGGTGCCAGGATCATCAACGATCCGCGGTCCCATCAGTCAGCCTGATCACCACTTACTCTCACCAAAACTCGAAAGGACGCCAGCCATGGCCCGATCCCGCACGCCCAAATTCGATGCCTCCGAGGTCATCACAAACGAAATCATCCGCATCATCGAGCGCGGCGTGCTGCCGTGGCGAAAGCCCTGGACCGCAGGCGGCAGCTCTCGCCCCGTGCGCGTGGGCGGTGAACCCTACCAGGGGGTGAACAACTTTCTGCTGACGATGCGGACCGTGATGGCGGGCCACAGCTCACCTTTCTGGATGACGCTGCCGCAAGCCAATGCGTTGGACGCAAAGGTTCGCAAGGGCGAGAAGTCCTCTGTCGTCGTTTACTACGGTCAAAGCCGGAGGGACGCCGGCGATGAGGATGACCGCAGCGACAGGGATGATCGCTCCGAGGAAGCCCGCGTCTTCCGCTTCCAGAAATCCTACCGCGTGTTCAATGCCTGCCAGATCGACGGGCTACCCGACAGCTTCTATCCCGACCCTGAGCCCGCGCCCGAGCACCCGCCGTCCGAGCCCATCTCGCACATGCAGGCGTTTTTCGACGCGATCGACATCACGACCGTCTTCACGGGGACGGAAGCCTACTACCTGCCGCCGGTGGACAAGGTCTACATGCCATCGATTACGCGGTTTCAGGACCCGCGCAATTTCTACGGAGTCTGGGCGCATGAGCTGGCCCATGCCACGAAAGCCCCACATCGGCTGAACCGTGATTTCGGGTTCTCGAAGTTTGGCAACACGTCCTATGCGCGCGAGGAGATCGTCGCGGAATTGACCTCGGTGTTCCTGGGTCAGACGCTCGGCTTCACGGCGCATACGCTCGAGATGAATGCCGCCTATCTCCACAACTGGTTGCGCGTCCTTCGGTCGGACAAGGGCGCGATCTTCCGGCACGCCGCGGACGCGCAGCGCGCCTGTGATTATCTGATCGCCAGATCGGAGGTGGGCAGGGCAGGTCGCAGTGCCGAGGCCGCCTGACCGCACGGAGAACGGAGACACCCATGTCACGTAAGGAACCCAAGACGCTGCGGGTGGCCTGCTTCAACGACGGCCGCCGCAAGATCATCACCTTCAAGCGCGGTGCCTATTGGTGGAGCGCTGCCGAGGGCGCTTATCCGCTCTCGGCAGCGCTCGAGAGCATCAAAGAACAAGGCGGCTGGATCGAAACCATCCCCAACCCGAATTACAGACCCAAGGGGCTGTTCGGGTAGGGCACCTTCTGCTTCGGTCCTTCCGCCAGGCGGAAAAGAAAAAGCGGGCTTTGGGAAGGGTGTTTCAACTTCTCAAAGGAGATCTCCATGTCCATGACCGTGCAACCCCAGCCAGATCGTCCCGATCCGACCGTGATCGCGGCGCAAAACGACGCGTTTCGCAAGCTCGCGTGCCTTGGGGTGCCGCCCGCGCAGCCCATCCAGGGCCGGATGCATGTCACCCGCGCGCTTATGGAGGCCAGCGACGGCTTCATGGCCGAGGCGGTGAAGGCCACCGGTGAATTTGCAACATTCGAGCCTGAGAATGATCCCGAGGGATGGCACGATTTCGGGATGGTCGAGATCCGGGGCGAGACCGTGTTTTGGAAAATCGATCTCTATGAGGCAGATTCGGATTTCCGCTTCGGGGCTGAGACCCCGGACAATTCCGCCACCACCATGCGCGTGCTGACCATCATGCTGGCGCGCGACTGGTAGGGCAGGGGGCTACCCCAAAGTGTCGATCCGAAAACTCAAGGCCCACTGACCCCTCAAAGGGAGAGTGGGCCTTTTGTCGTGGTGATCCCTGAAGCCGGGGATTGGTCACGCGCAAGCGCGCGGACCGCATCTCACCCACCTGAAAGGTTATCCCATGACCACAAGCTTTGCCCCTCTCACCGTCGCCATCGGCGATCTGGTCCCGCATCCCGCCAATGTGCGCAGCAACGCGCCGGAAACCTATGACCCCGAGAACATCGCCCATCTGAAGGCCAGTATCGCTATTCTGGGCCTGCTCCAGCCGCTCCTGGTCCAGAAGCTTGACGGCAAATATGCTGTCCTCGCCGGTGGTCGGCGCCATGCCGCGCTGCAGGAGCTTGCCGCCGACAAGGCCGCGAAGGGGTTCACCGCGAAGACCAAGGTGGACTGCCGCCTCGTGCCGGAAGACTGCGATGCGACCACGGCGCTGTCGCTCGCCGAGAACATCACCCAGGCACCGATGAATGCCATCGATGAGTTCGAGGCTTTCGCGCGGATGATGGAGGTCGACGGCCAGACGCCTGAGACCATCGCAAAGACCTTCGGCACCACGGTGGCGGCCGTGAAAGGCCGGTTGCGCTATGGGCTGATCCACCCCGACATCCGCGCCGCGGCTCGGGGCAAGGTGATCACGCTCGACACGATGAAAGCCTTCGCCGAGCACCCGAGCCAGGAGGCGCAGCGCGAGGTCTTCGAGGCGCTCACGAAAGACGGCGGCTATCTGCAGGCCTACACGGTCCGTCAGGCGCTCAAATCCCGCGGTGTGCAGGTCAGCGATGATATCGGGGCTTTTGTGCGCGCGGACTACGAAGCGCGGGGCGGCGTTGTCGCGGCTGACCTTCTGGAAGAACATTCCGTGCTGGAGGATGCAGCACTGGTCGAGACCATCCTGCTCGAGAAGCTCGGTGCCGCCGCCGAAGAGGCTCGCATTAAGCTGGGCTTTGCCTGGGCCGATGCGATGGTGCGCTATGATTACGCGACCATGGCCGACTACGGCCGCGTCTATCCCGGCCCGATCGAGCCGGATGAGGCTGCCCAGAAGCGCATTCAGGACATCACCGCCGAGCTCGAGAAATTGCAGCTCGAGATGGAGGATGAGGGGCTCGAGGACGGTGCCTACAATGCCCTTTACGACCGCGTCGACGCTCTGGAAGAGGAAGCGCGCGATCAGCAGGAGGCCTACAGCGCCGAGGACCTCGCACGGTCTGGGGTGATCGCCTCGTGGCAGGGTGGGCAGATCACGCTCCATGTTGGCCTCGTCCGCCCCGAGGACACCGTCAAAGAGGAGGGCGCGCGCGGCTCCTCGGCTAGCCCAACCGGGGAGGAGGCCCCGGACCCGGGCGAAATCACTTATCCAGCCTCGCTGGCCGAGGACCTCAAGACCGAGCGAGCCATGGCCCTTGGCGCCGCGATGGCGCTGCATCCGGAGGCCACGCTCGATCTGACGCTCTTCAAGCTGGTCAGTGATGTTCTGGCCAGCGGCATGAGTGTCACGCAGGCGATCAAGATCGAGGCCCGCAAGGAATACCGCAGCCATGCCAAGATGGACGAGATCGACGAGACCTCGCTCGAGCAGGTGGCCGCGGCACATGATGCGCTTGATCAGTCCTGGCTTGATGACACCCGCGCGCCCGCCGATCAGTTCGCGGCGTTTCGCGCGCTGGAGGCAGGTGAAAAGGCCAAGCTCGTGGCCTATGCCACGGCCAGCACCACGCAGTCCTGCTTCGCGCGGGATCCTCGGCGCGACAGCCTGATGCATGATTTCGAAATCGAGATCATGCCCGATATCCGCGCCCACTGGACGCCGAATGCGGCGCTCTTCAACCGCTTCAAAAAGGCCTGGCTCCTGAAGATCCTCGGCGAGGATCTGGGTCTGGCCCAGGAGGCGGTGACGCTGGCCTCGTCGAGCAAGAAGGAGATCGTCGCCTTCTGCGACAAGCTCTTCGCCGATCCCTTCGCCACGCTCACGGACGCGCAGCGCGCCGCGGTGGCCGCCTGGTGCCCGCCCATGATGCAGACCGCCGGTGTCGCCTGTGATGAGGCGGAGCCCACTGCGGACACCCCGGAGCCTGACAGCGAGGTCGCGCAAGCGGCCTGAGTCCTCACGCGACCCGCGCGTGGATCATGCCACCCGCGCGGGTCGACCCTCCCACACCCAACGAAAAGACATCCCCATGGCTATTCTCAAGTTCTCTTCCTCCGCTGTTGCGGCGCAAATCGCGCATGCGCGCGCCTGCAAAACCTTCCTGCCCAACTGGAACGGGCCCGTGGACAGGCCGGCCCTGATCCTCATCGTCGGCAATGGTGTGCATCTGCGCTCAAACGGCATCGATGGCACGACCACCCGCATCGTCACCACCGAACAGGCCGATCCGTCCTTCGCCTTCGCCGAAGGCATGAACCCGTTTCGGGACACCGACTGGATGGCGCAGCGCCGCATGGCGTTTCGCGATCTGACCGGCCAGTTCTACACCGACATCCTGGATGACGTGCAGGTGCTCATCGACCGGGGGCGGGGGGCGATCCGGCTCGCCACCGATGGCCACAGCATCCGCGTCTTCGTGCGCCGGGCCTCGGATTATCTCATCGGCGGGACCTACGAGGTGCCGTCAGGCCTCGGCGGCACCTTCCGGGTCATCCTCAAGGATGCCTGCGACGCCTTCGCGATCGTGCAGAACTGCGGCAATTGCGAGGATTTCGACGCCATGCAGCCCTACCGCGTGCCGCTCGATGCGCTGATGGAAATCGATGACCGGAGGGTGGCGTAACCCGCCCTTTCTCAAACAAGCATCGCCAATACCCTGCCGGGCCTGCGGCCCTCTCGGGACATTGGCGACAACAATTTTCCCAAACGAGAGAAAGGACTCTGAAATGGGTTGGCTTTTCTACACCGACGGCCGCGTCCAGAACTACGCGGATGAGAAAGCGGAAATCGCCCGGCTCTGCACCTGTCATGGCGACACGCGCAAAACCGAACTGGTCAAGGCCTGCAAGGTCGGCTCAACCTGGTATGCGGCGGCAAAGGTCACCAATCTCGACGGCACCCCTGTCGAGGACGCGACCTATGTGACCGATGCGGATGGCTCAATCACTTTCGGGGCTGTCTTCCTCACCCGATACGATGACGGCTGCTGGGGCTACAAGGACATGGAGGAAAGCGCTGGCCCGAACGAATCTCGTGCTCCCCTTGGGCTGATCGAGCTTCTCTCCGACCTGAAAGACCCGGACAGCTACGCGCAGGACTGGCGTCAGCGCGGCCGGAATTGGGCTGCAATCCCGGACTACGAGGAAGGCGACAAGATCAGGCTCGCCACGCCCGTGACGCTCACCGATGGCAGCACCTGCCAGATCGTCACCGCGACCCACTACAGGCGGGGTCGGCAAAAACGCCGCTGTTACCGCATCGAGGAAACCGGTGGGCTCGTACGCCTCTCGAAGGCCACGCTTGCGGGTTCGGAGCTGCTCAGTTCCGCGAAGGGTGCGGCCAGTCCTGTGCTGGCGGAGTTTCTGGCGGGGCAGGGTGGTTGAGTTTCTCGCTGAGACAACACCACGGAACCACGCGCGCACATAATACCGACTTGAAATCGTATCTCAAATGAGATACATCACTCCCATCAACTGGAGGACCATTCATGCCTGCCCAAACATCCATGCTTCATGTTCGTGTTGACGATCAGCTGAAAGCACAGGCTTCGGACGCACTTGCGGGCGTCGGTCTGACGCTCTCCGATGCGGTGCGTATTCTTCTGACCCGCGTGGCCGCAGAAGGCGGATTGCCTGCCGGATTGACCGCTGATCCGGATGCCTATGATGCCTGGTTCCGGGCGAAGGTACAGGAAGCGCTGGACGATCCAAGGCCCACAACGCCCCATGCCAAGGCGATGCAAGACGCCCAGGCATTGATTGACGGGAAGCGCCTTGCCAAATCTTGAATGGAAAGCCACGGCCATCGCCGACTTGTTGGCAATCATTGACTACATCTCTGACGACAACCCGGATGCCGCCCAAGTTCTCAAAGACGAGATTGAACACAAGACGTCCCTCCTTCCAGAACGCCCTCAGATGTACCGCGCGGGCCGTGTGGACGGGACTAGGGAGATGGTTGTTCGGCCAAACTACATCGTGGTTTATGCTGAAAGCCCTGAGATGGTGACCATTTTGCGCGTACTTCATGCTGCGCAGCAGTGGCCATGATCGGCGTGCAGGCCCTCCGCTAAGAAATTGCCCGCTCTACGCCTTCAAAGTGTAGAGCGGGCTTTTTGTCCTTTGGAACTCAGACCCTGATCCAAAGGAAACCCCCATGTCCAAGCCCAAACCGGCAAATCCGGCTCTCTCAATCTCCGACACTGACCTCGCCTCTGCCCTCGTACAGATCGGTGCGGAGGTCGACCACCAACCCCTGCGCAGTTCAGCGCTGGCGCGCATCATGCGCGAGACGTTTCGTGGCAGCGATGCCGGGGGCGCCTGGGACTGGCGCATAGCCTATGACCTGATGCAGGCCGCGGCTGTCCAAGTGCTGCTGCGTGGGAACGGCGTGCCAGATGACATCGCCGCTGCAAAGCTGCTTGCCTCGCGGCTGCTGACGGAAACCCGCCGGTCAGAGCAGCAGATCCGGCTGCAGCAGTTTTCCACGCCGTTGCCTTTCGCGGCAATGGTCGTGCGGGCGGCAGCCGTTCGCAAGGGCGAGACTTTGCTGGAGCCCTCGGCTGGCACCGGTGCCCTGGCTACTTTCGCCGCCCGGGCCGGTGCCACGCTTTTGCTCAACGAGATCGACCCTTTTCGCCAGCGCCTCCTGCGCGCGGTTTTCGGCGGCGAGGTGACGGGCCATGACGGCGAGCATATCGACGATCTGCTGCAGTCGCCGGTTCTACCCGACGTCGTGGTGATGAACCCGCCCTTCGCCTCCTCGGTCGATCGCTCCCGAGACAAGCACATCGCCGCCAAACATCTCGTCGCGGCTGCAAAGCGTCTGGCACCAGGTGGGCGCCTGGTGGCGATCATGCCGCCGGGATTCGCGCCCGAACGCGATGCCGCGCATTGGTCACGCGCCTGCGGTCTCCTGACGCCGCGCTTGGCGTTGACGATGCCGGGGCAGGTCTACCGCAAGCTCGGCACCTCTGTCGAAACCCAGCTCATGGTCTTTGACAAGGTGCAGGAGGACGGCGAAATGATCCGCGTCCCTGTGCGGGATCTGGATGAAGCCTTGGCATATGTCGATGCCGTGGCCGCAACCCGGACCGAGATGCGCCCCGTACAACAGGCAGCGGCGATCCCTAACGGGCGGCCGACCGTTCCATCCTCTGCCCCGCGCAAGACCGCCGCTTCGCCTGTCGCCGCCTCCAAACCCCGGGCCAATGCCGTCCGTCCGCTCAGCTTCACAAGCTTTGAGACCCCTCGCGACAACACGCCGGTCTCGGACATCTATGCGCGCTACCGTCCGCAGCGGATCGAGATCGCGGGTGCGCAGGAACATCCGACGCCGCTGGTCGAAAGCATCGCCATGGCCTCGGTTGCCCCGCCCATGCCCTCAAATACGGGCAGTGATGACTTGCGCCTGCCCGCACGGTTGATCGAGGAGGGAGATCTCTCCGAGGCGCAGCTCGAGACCATCATCATGGCCCATGATGCCCATGGGCGCGATCTGCCGGGGCGGTTTACAATCGATGACGACCAGACCAAGCTGACGCGCGCCGATGATGACCCGGACGCACGGGCCTATCGCCTTGGCTATTTCCTCGGCGACGGCACCGGTTGCGGCAAGGGGCGCGAATGCGCGGGGCTCATTCTCGTGAACTGGCTTTCCGGGCGCAGGAAGGCGATCTGGGTCTCCAAATCCGCCACGCTCATCGAGGACGCCATCCGCGACTGGACCGATCTCGGCGGCTCGCCCGCAGATATCCAGCCGCTCTCTAAATGGAAACCGGACCAGCCCGTCCCTATGGGTGACGGTATCCTCTTCGTCACCTACGCCACGCTGCGGTCCGCGGGCAAATGCGGCACCACGCGACTGAGCCAGATCCTCGACTGGATGGGCGAAGACTTCGACGGCGTACTGGCCTTCGATGAGGCCCATGCCATGCAGAACGCGGCAGGGTCCGAGCAGGGCAGGGGGGTCAAACCCTCCCAGCAGGGCCTTGCGGGCCTGCGGCTGCAACTGGCAGCACCCCGCGCCCGCGTCTTCTACATCTCGGCCACGGGTGCCACGAGCGTGCACAACTTGGCCTATGCCGCGCGGCTGGGGCTCTGGGGACAAGACCCCGAATATCCCTTCCCAAGCCGCGAGAGTTTCGTCTCGGCGATGGAAGCTGGCGGTGTCGCCGCCATGGAGGTGGTCGCGCGCGATCTAAAGACGCTCGGGCTCTACACGGCCCGCGCCCTCAGCTTTGATGGCGTGGAGTATGACGTGCTCGAGCACGCGCTCACCCCGGCCCAGGTCGAGATCTACGACGCCTATGCGGGTGCCTTCCGCACGATCCACCACAATCTCGAGGCGGCGCTGACCGCGACTGGGGTCAACGACGCCTCGGGCGAGACCAATGCCTCGGCCGCACGCGCCTCGGCCAAGTCCCGCTTCGAGAGCACGAAACAGCGTTTCTTCAACCATCTCTTGATGGGCATGAAGGCTCCAAGCATTATCCGCGCGATCAAGGACGACCTGGCGGCGGGCAAGGCTTGCGTCATTCAGGTGGTCTCGACGGGTGAGAGCCTGCTGAAGCGCCGGCTTGAGATTATGGACCAGGAGGACGAGCTGGTCGAGGGCGCGCTAACGCCGCGCGACTACGTCCTGGGATACCTCGAACAGGCCTTCCCGATTCATGCGCAAAAGCTTGTGGAAATTGACGGCAACATGGTGGCGGAACCTTTGCGGGATGAGACCGGCGCGCTGGTCGTCTCGCGCGAGGCGCTCGCCCTGCGTGACGCGGCCATGATGGAGTTGATGACGCTGGCCCCGATCCCCTCGGCGCTCGACCAGGTCCTCTGGGCCTTTGGCGACGAGGCCGTGGCAGAAGTCACGGGGCGGTCCATCCGGCCCCTCAAGGCCGAGGATGGCCATCTCTTCATCGAGAAGCGCTCCGCCAGTAGCAATTCGTCGGAGACCCAAGCCTTCATGGACGGCGAGAAGGATATCCTGATCTTTTCCGATGCGGGCGGTACGGGCCGGTCCTATCACGCGGCGCAAACGGCGAAGAACCAGAAACGGCGGCGGCACTATCTTCTGGAGCCCGGCTGGCGCGCGGATGCGGCCATCCAGGGGCTCGGGCGCACGCATCGCTCGGCTCAGGTCAGCGCGCCCTTCTTCCGGGTCTGCACCTCGGATGTGCATGGCGAAAAACGTTTCACCTCGACTATAGCCAAACGCCTCGACCAGCTGGGGGCCTTGACCAAGGGTCAGCGCGAGACCGGCTCGCAGGGCATGTTCCGGGAGGAGGACAATCTCGAAAGCCCGATCGCGCGGGCGGCGCTGCGTGGGTATTTCGCCGATCTTGCCGCCGGGCGCGCTGAGGCGATGAGCTACGAGAGCTTCACCGACTGGACAGCCCTGCGGCTGATCGACAAGGACGGGGTGCTCCTTGAGGAGCTGCCGCCGATCCAGCGGTTTCTCAACCGAGTTCTGGCCCTGCCCATCCACATGCAGAACGCGCTCTTTGCCGAGTTCATGAGGCGGATCGCTGATCAGACCGAACGCGCGCGCGCGGCAGGCACGCTCGATCTCGGCGTGGAAACCCTGCGCGGCGAAAAGATCGAGCAGGTCTCCACAGAGGATCTCTGGACCTGCCCGAAATCCGGCGCCGTGACGCGGATCATCGGGCTCGAGGTGACGGACCCGGTCCATGTCTTGGGCGCTGAAGAGGCCATATCGCGCAATCCGGATAAGCTGCCGATGGTCAATCGCGCCTCCGGTCGCGCGGCGCTCATCTCGGCACGCCCGATGCAGATGTATGACGAAGACATCGTCACGCTGATGCGCAAGGTTGTGCGGCCAAACGGGTCGAGCTACCTGGAGGAGGCGCGGTTCACGTCTTCGGCCTGGGAAGACATCGAAAGGCCCGAGTTTGCAAAGCTTTGGGATGCCGAGGCAGCGTCCCTGCCAAAAACCACCACAACCAAGCTCTACCTGCTGACCGGGCTCTTGTTGCCGATCTGGAAGGACATTCCGACCACCAATGAACGCATCTACCGGGTCACGCCTGACGGGGCGACGGCGATGATCGGGCGCACGCTGAGCGAGGAAGGGGCGGCAGCGCTGCGCGCCCGCTTCCTCGTGTCCAACCCGCAAACAGCGCAGGAGATGCTGACCGCCGCCCTCGGCACCACCGCACCTGTCGATCTGGGCCGGGGTCTCACCCTGACCCGTCGCCGGGTCGCAGGCGAGATGCGTCTCGAGCTGGGCGGTGCGGATCGGGGCATGATTGAAGGTCTCAAGGCCATGGGGTGTTTCACCGAGATCATTGCCTTCCAGCTACGGGTGTTCCTGCCGCATGGGGACGGGATCGACACGGGAAGCATTCTGGCCCGGATCGTGGGGCAGGAAGCCAGCATGACGTCAGAACAAGCCGCCTGAAAAGTCAAAGCGGGCTTTCGGTCGGGCGTCGCGGATCGGGGTTTGCCCGGGCTGCGCTTTCCGGGCGCGGGCAGACCAATGCCACGCCCGGCCCCCCAAATTCAGACAAGAGGACAGACCCATGACCAATCCCCAGATCGACTATGCCGCAATGGCGGCTCAGTGGCGTGCAGAGCGCGAAACCACATTGAAGGCATCCCGAACGGAGCTGCTCGCGCAACTACGTGCGCTTGGCATCAGCGAGGTCACTGCCGAATACGAAGGCTATGGCGACTCCGGCAATGTCGAGGATGTGACGGTGCAGCCTGCAGAGGTCCAACTGCCGGAGGCGCTTGCCACAGAGGTTGGCGACTTCGCCTGGTCGCTCGCCTATCACCATCACCCGGGGTTCGAAAACAACGAGGGCGGCTACGGCACGCTGACCTGGGACATAGCACTAGACAGCATCATCCTCGATCACGCGGACCGCTATGTCGAATGCTCGCACAGCTATGACGAGGGGCTTTGAGATGGCCCATCCGCTTCATCATGCTGAAAGCTCTGCCCGGAAATTCGGCGGGGTGCCGACTGACTATCAGTCTGTGCACGATTGGTTTGACGCCTCGAAAGAGCACCTCGCGCTCTTCACGCACCGCGCCATGCGTCACCATGCGCAAGGCCTGTTTGAGGCCGAACGGGTTTTTGGCCTGACACTGACCAATAGTGCAGGCCGCGACATCCCCGTGCGCTGGATCGGCGAGCAGCATATCCGTGAAGACTGCCAGGGCCGCATCCCGAGCATGGCGGACTGGCTGCGACGGATACAGCCTGAGCCATGGATGGCCAATGGCCACATCGACCGGCATTCCGGCTCCGAGCCCTGCGGCGACCCAAGGGTTGCCTGGGCCTCCGAGGTCGCCGCCGGAAGAACGGTTCTTGGCCTGAAGGATTGGATGGCGGCGCGCGCGACGCAAGCCACGCAAAGCGCCTGACAGCTCTCGGCCGTTTGCCAAACAAATCTTGCATGGAAGCCCGGTCGGAAGATCGGACTTCTTGCGTCGTTTCCCCACCATTCTTCGTAAGGAGGTTCGCATGACACTCGAAGACATCAAGGCGGCCGTTGATGCCGGCCAGACCGTGCATTGGGCCAATACCGGCTACGTTGTCCACAAGGACCGGCTCGGTCAGTACCTCATCACCTATGTGCCGAATGGTAGCTGCATCGGTCTGACCGACCGGGGCGGGCACCGGTTGAACGGAAAAGAAACGGAGTTCTTCGTCGCGCAATCGAAGGACGCCGCAGAAAATCCGGGCAACCAATCAAGACCAGACGGGCAGGGGAGGGGCGTAGCACCCGGAGGCGCGGGGGCATTCCCACTCGGACGGCAGCTTTGACCCGTGGGCGGGGCTGAAAGGAAAGCAGGCTTTCTGATTTGTGATCCCTCAAGGGGTCGAGAAAGCAATCCCGGATGCGTTGGCAAAAACGTCAGGCACCGGCCAATCCAAAAGGAACCATCCCATGTTCGCAGGAACCCTCACCCGCACTGTCGAGACCGCAGCCGCCGAGTACACCGGCATGATCCATTCGACGCGCTTTGACATCGCCATCCAGCTCGAGGCACGGGCCAAGATGTCCGCTCGCAGCCCGGATTACGACGTGACGGCAGTCAACAAATCAGGCCGCAAGGTGCGTATCGGCACGGCCTGGAACGAGACCGGGAATACCAGCGGCAACCCCTACATCTCGATGCAGATCGATGTCGGCCTCGGCCCGTTCCGGGTCAACGCGGTGCAGACGAAAGAGGCGCGCGCGGCCCAGAGCGGCGAATTCGAGATCATCCCGCTGGTCTCGAACGGCCTGATGAAATCCGGCTCGATCTCGGGTGAGCTCACCGCCATGGACGCTGACAACGCCTTCACGGGCTACATCGCCAACATGATGTTCGATCTGGAGTTCATGCTGATCGAGAACAGCTACAAATCCGAGGAGACCCACCCCGATTACCGGATCGAGGTCAGCTCGCCCCGGGGCACCCCGATCCGCGTCGGCTCCGCCTGGATGGCCAAAAGCAGCCGCACGGGCAATGACTACCTGTCGCTGCTGATCAACACGCCCGATGGCGACCTGCGCGTCAACGCCGTGCAGAACGAAGAACAGCGCGGCGGGCAGACTTTCTCGATCATCCCGTTCATCGACAGCGGTGAGCAGCCGCAGGACGCGGGCATGGGGCTCTCGCTGGTCGCCTAATCGGCGCGCGAGGGGGAGACGACCTGAACCCAAAGGGGAGCCGTGGGACCACGGTTCCCCTTTTTCCATGTCCGTTTGCGTGAAGGACGTCACCCGCTTGCGATCTGGTGTAAATGCGATACAATAATATATTCACGTAATATAGAGGGCGGGCGCGTGGCGGCTAGATCAGGGACGGTTCCATGGTTCGAGAGCTTTAATGTTGAGGCAGAGGTTGCAGATCTCCTCGCCCATATCGAGCGCTGCACCGGATTTGCGCTACTCGCCCGACAGCGCGCCGTCATCATGACCCATGCAAGGGCAAAGCTCGACAGGACAATGCAGGCATATCTGGAGGCCAAGACAGCGGGAAAGCCGGTGTCCACATCGCGCCGCGCCTATCTGACCGACCTGCAGGACACGATCTTCATGGCGATCCCGGAAGAGAACCTCGCGCTTATGCCGTTGCGCGAGCAGGCCCTGAACGACCCTTCATTTTACGCGGACGCCATGCACCGCGCCGCTGCGATCAGCGAGGATGAGCTTTTCATGGCGCTGTCCTCTTCGCTGAAAGACATGACAGTCCAAGACGCCCGGGCCTTCGTCTCGAAGCTTTGGCACGGCACGATTGACGACAATGCCCGCAAATAGGCTCTGTTGCGCAAATCTCGTGAGGGATTCATCTCGTGAATCCAGCATGGTAGCTCAGGTGCATGAGCAGACCCACATCCCCGACCTACAGGACCAGGAACTGGCCAGCCTACAATGAAGCGCTCAAGCGCCGAGGATCGCTGACCATCTGGTTCGATCCCACTATGACTTGGGATGCCGCGCCGACAGGCAGGCGTGGTCGTCAGCAGACCTACAGCGATGCTGCCATTCAGACCTGCCTGACGATGAAGGTGCTGTTTGGGATGGCGCTCCGGCAGACGACCGGCTTCGTCGAGAGCCTGCTGCGGCTGGCCGGTTTGAACTGGCAGGTCCCAGACTTCAGCACGCTGTCGCGCCGCCAGAAGACGCTGGCCGTGAACATCCCATATCGCGGTTCCGACGGGCCACTGCACCTGCTGATCGATAGCACGGGCATCAAGGTCGAGGGCGAAGGCGAATGGCATGCCCGCAAGCACGGTGGCCCCAAACGGCGGGTCTGGCGCAAGATCCATCTCGGGATTGATGAGGAAACACTGGAGATCCGCGCTGTCGAGATCACCGGGAGCCATATCGGTGACGCACCGGTGCTGCCCGACCTGCTCGGCCAGATTCCGTCGAACGAACAGATCGGGAGCGTCACCGCAGACGGTGCCTACGACACCCGCAAATGTCACGATGCCATCGCTGCCCGTGGCGCCCACGCTGTCATTCCGCCCCGCAAGAACGCCAAACCGTGGAAGGCTCTCACCGCTGGCGCGGTCGCACGAAACGAAGCACTGCGGACATCGAAATACCTCGGCCGCGCGATCTGGCGACGATGGAGCGGATATCACCGCCGAAGCCGTGTCGAAACGAAGATGCATTGCGTGAAACTGCTGGGCCAGCGGCTCATGGCCCGGGACTTCGACCGTCAGGTCGCCGAGCTCCAAGTCCGCATCGCCGTCCTGAACGGCTACACCGCGCTCGGCATCCCTGTCACGGAAGCCGTGGCATAAGTCTGTCCAGGGAAAGGGGAACCTCGGCCATCAGGCGATTTGCGCAACAGAGCCGATCTACACCGGTATCTTCTCGCCCATCGAATCCTCGGCCGTCGGCGCGGGACTGGCCATCGTGCTGGGCTTCGCGCTGCGCCGCCTGACGCTGGCGGGGCTCTGGCGGGCGATCCTCGGCAGCGGCCGGACCACGGCGACGGTGATGCTGATCCTGATCTCGGCCTATATCCTGAACCCGTTCATCTCGCTCACCGGCGTGCCGCATGTGGTGGGCGAATGGCTGGCCGGGGTCACCGCCGGGCCGATCACCACGCTGGTGCTGATCCTGCTGTGCTATCTGGTGCTGGGCTGCTTCCTTGAGGGGCTGTCGATGATCGTGCTGACCATGCCGATCCTCTACCCCATCGTCATCGGGCTGGGCTTCGATCCGATCTGGTACGGCGTCATCATCGTCATCGTGCTGGAAATGGCGATGATCTCGCCACCGGTCGGGGTCAATGTGTTCATCGTCCGATCCATCGCGCCCCGGGTGCCGCTGGCTGAAATCTTCCTCGGCGTGTTGCCGTTCTGGGTGGCGATGATCCTGCTGGTGGGGATCCTGATCCTGTTCCCGGCGTTGGCCACATATCTTCCGGATAGGATGATGCAGTGGGGTTTTAAATGCTGTCTACGTAAGCATCGCTCCTTCTGACCTGAGCCCCACTTCTTCCTCCAGTTTGAGGTAGAGTCCGCCCCAACCAGGAGACGGACAATGAGGCGATCAAGGTTCACGGTGTCAACGGCGGTTGCGTGCGCGTCTCCGTCATCCAGAGCAAGACCCAACGCCCCGTTCAGTTCGAGGTCACAGAGAACACCTCGGCCAGGGTCTGGGTCCAGAACGGCATATCCCGCTCGGCATAGAGCGGCATGAAGCTGGCTGAGCCCGATGATGTTGAGATGCCCTTGGCTCAGCTCCTGCGCCAGCGCGGGGCCGGTGAAGCCACCTGCGAACAGCGCGGAAGAAAGCGCGGTGGTGAGAAGGGGCTTTCCGGTATGGCGGATCGTATTGGCCTCCAGTGTTCTATATTGTAGAAAATGCGTACCGGAATTAGAGAATAATCTTTCACATTTCTTTCCGTCGAGTGAGGCGTGCAGCATGACCGACGAAAGCCCCGATCTGCCCTACAATAAGGCAGGTCTTGACAAGTCCTTCTCGAAGGGGCTGATCCTGTTGCGGCACCTGGCAACCTGCGAGGCGCCGGCGGGCATCAGCGACCTGTCGGCGGCTCTCGGCATGACCAAGAGCAACGTGCACCGCCTGTTGCAAACCCTTGCGGCGTATGGATTCGTTCACAAGAACGCCAAGTCCCGCTACAGCCCTTCGCTGCGCTACTGGGAGATGGGCTACGAGGTCTGGCTGCACTCGCGCGCGGGGCAAGTTGCGCTGAACGACGCGGACGGGCTCGCGCTCAAGGCGAACTGCCTCGTGCACATCACTTTGGCAGCCGAGGAAAGCCAGGAACTGATTCTCTATGATCGGATCGGTACGCCGATCGCCCATCCCATGCGCAGGCTTTGGCCCACGGGCACCCGCGTGCCGATCTGGCGAATCATCAACGGCTGGTCCGATTTCGTGGCCTTCCAGATCGCCTATATCGCCGCCAAGCCCGAGGTCGAGCTGACCTCGCGCCGCGATGAGATCAGCCGCCACCTGGAAGACAGCGGCCTGACCTACGAGGGTCTGGCCGAGCACGTCACCGCCGCCCGCGACCTGGGTTACGCCGAGAACCTCGGCAGCGGGCTGGAGAATATCGAGGGCACAGCATGCGCCTTCCGCGACGAGACCGGTGCGCCGGTGGGCGTGCTCAGCACGATCTACGACCGTGACGGCAGCCGCGACGGCCGGCGCGAGGATACCGGGCGGCTCAACCGCCTCTATGCCCATTCCATATCCCGATCCCTGGGCTTCCGGGATCCAAACTGAGAGAAACTTCATGGACGAACAAGCCTTCAAGGCCCGTGGATTCGGGCAGACCATCGGTTTCGGCCGCCGCTCGGCGCTGGTGGTGATCGATGTCATCAAGGGTTTCACCAATCCCGACCTGCCGCTGGGCGCGGACCTGTCGTCGCAGATCGTGGCGATCAACGCACTGATCGCCGATTTCGCGGCCCGCCGCGAGCCGGTGTTCTTCACCACCGTGCGCTACGACGAGCCGGATCTGTCTGACGCCGGGATCTGGCCACTGAAACAGGGCGGGCTGAAGACTCTGGCCGCCAGCGGCGATGGGGCCGAGCTGGACCCGAGGCTGAGCCTCGCGGCCGGAGAACGCACGCTGGTGAAGAAATACGCCTCGTCCTTCTTCGGCACCGACCTGTCGAGCCGGCTGGTGGCCGAGGGTGTCGACACGCTCGTGATCACCGGGTGCACGACCTCGGGCTGCGTGCGCGCGACGGCGGTGGACTCGCTGCAGAACGGCTTCCGTCCGATCGTCGTGCGCGAGGCGGTGGGCGACCGCAGCCAGCCCGCACATGAGCAGAGCCTGCTGGACCTGCAGGCGAAATATGCCGACGTGGTCTCGCTCGACGCGGCGCTGATGCGCGAGATGGCGGGCGCCTGAACGGCGCCCTGCCCCACCAACCCGCCTGCGACCCGGTCAGAAGCTCGACCGGGTCGCGGGCACCTTGATCCCCTGCTCGGCGGCGGCGTTCTCATCGGCCTCGAGATTCGTGATGATCGCCAGGAGACCCTTGCGCAGCACGCGCACCTCGTCCTCCTCCAGCCCCTTCAGCGAGATCAGGTTGACGTCATGCGCCATCGGCTCCAGCCGGTCGCGCAATTCCCAGCCCTTGGGCGTCAGGAATATCCGCAAAGTCCGCTTGTTGCCGTCCATCTTCTGCCGCGTGATCACGCCCTGCTTCTCCAGCTTGGTCAGCGCGGCATGCGCGGTGGGTTCGGTCAGATGCGCGCGCTGGCTCAGCTCGCGCTGCGACAACCCGTCATTGTACCAAAGGATGCGCAGGAAGATCCATTGGCCGAAGGTGATCCCCTCGTCCTGAAGGCGCATCTGCAGCGAACGGTTGAAAGCCCTGGCGGCGAGACGAACGAGACGCGCGAGGCGCTCTTTGGTCAGCTTGGGATCGAAGTCTTCATGCCCCGAGGGCGCGGTTTCATCCATGTGGAACGGTCTCAATCGGCCAGAAACGAAAGCCCCGTCGCCAGCGCGATGCCGGCGGCGGGTCGCTTCCATTTGTGCTGATTTCCCGTGCAGGACGCAAGGGTTAGATGTCTTTTCAACCGTTTCGTGTCACCCGTTGCCCATCCACGACGCCCCGCATAGCCATTCTGTTCAGCCGTCCTGTTCCGCGGTCATGCCTTCGGCCATCTCCTTGACGTAGCCGCGCAGGATGCGGGCGTCGATCACCACCGACTTGCCCGCGCGCACCTGCGCCACGGCATCGGCCAGCGCGGCCTCGAAGGCGGCCACCGTCGCGACCGGGCCGATGCCCACCGCGCCCTGCGCCCGCGCGAGGCCGGCGATGTCGATATCCGGCTCGTCGATCGCCTGGCCGATATGCTTGTTCTCGACCGGGCGGTCGCGGTCGCGGGCGACGCGTTCCTGGTGGATCTCGTCGTTGAAGAACGAGCGGTTGTTGGCCACCACGATCAGCATCGGCACGCTCTGATGCGTCCCGGTCCACAGCGCGGTCGCGCCCATGATGAAATCGCCGTCGCCCAAAACCGCGACCGGCATGCGGCCCGTGTCCTTCAGTGCCAGCGCCGCGCCCACGACCATGCCGGGGCCCGAGCTGATGCCTGCGCCGCCGTCATAGCCCAGATAATCGAGCGGCCCGGTGAAATCGCAATGGCGACCGTCCCAACCCAGGGGCAGACGCACCAGCGTGTGCGGATCCTCGGCCAGCCCCGCGCGCAGCACATGCGAGAGCGCGTCGAGCGACAGCACGGCATCGGGCTCCTGCCCGTGCGGCGCGGGTGCCGTGCGGGGCGCGGGTGCGGCGGGTTCCAGCCCCAGCCGTTCGCACAGCGCCGCGACCAGCGCATCGGCCTCGGTCAGGATGGTGAGATCGCTCGCCACCACGTCCTGATGATCCATCGACCAGCCGTTCGTCAGCATCGGCTCGAGCGTGGCGTTGACCACCTTGGCCCCGGCGCCCAGCTTGCCCTGCGCCAGCGTGCCGGCCGGGTCCACCCAATCGAGGCACAGCACCAGATCCGCGCCCGACAGCGCCTCGACCGATTCAGCCGACAGGAAGAACCCGGGCGCGCCCGCGTGCAGTTTGTGGCGCGTCGGGAAGGCGGCGCCGGTCTTGATGTCGGTGATGACGCGGGCGCCGAAATACTCGGCCAGCGCCACGCGCCGCGCCCAGTCCCCTTCATCGCGCGAGACGCGGCCCATCAGGATCACCGGCGATTGCGCCTCGGCCAGCATGTCGGCCAGGGCCGAGACCTGCGCGGCACTCGCACCCGGGGCCTGAGGGGCTGCGAAACGCGCGGGATCGGGCAGCGCGGGCATGGCTTCGATGGCGGTTTCCTGCACCGTCACGTCGAAGCAGACATAGGTGGGCGCCATCGGGGCCGAGGTGGTAATCTGCATCGCCCGCATCAGCGACGACAGCGAGGCGGCCAGCGACGCCGGTTGATCATCCCATTTCACATAGGGCCGCACCACCGCCGCCTGATCGCGCGAGGTATGCAGCCAGTCGATCCAGGGCCGACGCTTGGCCGCGTCGACCGGGCCGGTCGCGCCGAGGATCAGCATCGGCACGCGGTCGCACCAGGCGTTGTAGATGGCCATCGCGGCGTGCATCAGGCCCACATTCGCGTGCAGCACCACGGTCATCGGCTTGCCGGTGATCTTGGCCCAGCCATGGGCGATGGAAACCGCGTGTTCCTCATGCAGGCACAGCAGCATGTGCGGATCCTGGTTGCCGAGGTAGTTGACCATGCTGTCATGAAGGCCCCGGAAGCTCGAGCCGGGGTTGAGCGCGACGTAGGGCGTGTCGAGCCGGCGCAGCATCTCGGCGATGGCGTCGCTGCCGTAGAGCGTCTTCACCTCGCAGGGTGTGGGGCGGTCGGTTTCCCTGGTCATCTGTCTCTCTCCCGTTTCGGAATTCTTGTGTTATTTCAGGTGCGCACCAGCGCCAGCACGATCACGCCTGCCATCGCCATCAGCGAAGCCAGCGCGAAGATCGGGCCGGGGCGATCCTCGGTGCGCAGGACCCAGGCGGCCAGCCAGGCCGCGAGGAACATCTCGATCGTGCCGATGATCGCCACGGCGGTGACGGTAGTGAAACTGAGCGCCACGAATTGCGCGGTCTGGCCCAGCGATACGAAGGCGGCCGCCACCAGCTGCCAGCCGGTCGGGCGGCGGAACAGTTCGCTCAGGTGGCGGCGATAGGCGGCGCTGAACAGGGCTGCGACGGCGAACCACACGAAGGCGGCTACCGCGCCAATGAAGGCGCCGATCAGCGGATCGGGCAGCCAGCGCATGGCGAACTTGCGCGCCACGTAGGATCCGCCATAGCTCGCCGCCGACATCAGCGCCAGGACACGGCCGGTGTTGCGCTCGCCGGCCGCTCGCCGGGCGTCCTCGTCACCGGCAACGATCTGGCATCGGTTCGACAACACCACCAGCGCCACGGCGGCGAAGACCAGCACGAAGGCCAGCGCGCTGGCGCCCGTCAGGCTCTCGCCCAGGAACAGGATGGCCAGCACGGCGGCGAACACCGGGATCAGCCGGCGGATCAGCCCGGTCTCGATGGCGCCAGCCAGTTCGATGGAGCGGAAGAAGAAGATCCGCCCCAGCACCGTGGCCAGCATGCCCGCCACCACGAAGATTGCCACGCCGGTCCAGAAACCGGCGTCGATGGGCGGCAGCGACGGCCCCATGATCAGCCACAACCCGCCCGAGAACAGCGCCGTCAGCACGATCGACAGCAGCACGGCATTGCCCCGCCCGCCCTTTTCGCGCGCGTTCTTGGTCGCGGCGACCGAGCCGAAGGCATAGCAGAAGGCGGCGAGGATGGCGAAGATCTCGCCGATAAAGGGGATCATGGGGACCTGTCGTGTTTCGCGCTCAGGCCTGGGCCTGCAATTCCTGCAGCAACCTGGCCGAGGACATCACCTCGCGCAGCGGCAGGCTGTCCTGGATCGCGTCCAGCTCGACCGAGTAGCTCAGTCCCTGCCCGTCCCAGAACCACCAGTAGACAATCTCGCCCTGCTTGTCGCGGATCGGCATTCGGAAGGTGGGGAACTTGCGCTCGTCCTCGGGCAGCGCGGCGCTGCCCGCCTTCTCATGCGCCAGCCCCAGACGGTCCAGCGCCTGTTCCAGCGGGATCATCGCCGTCAGGCGCGGGGCCTGCGCGACATGCGCCTCCAGATCGGCCGGGCGGCTGTCGCTCAGCCCCCGGAACAGGCGCACGACGGGCGGGTAGCTGTCGTGCTCATGGGTCAGCTGGGCATAGGCGAGGCCCTGCTCCAGCCGGATCTCGACGATATCGCCGGGTTGGTAACGGCTCATGCGGCCTCCTTGCTCACAGGCTGTAGGCTTCGAGGGTCGAGGGGTGGAACAGCTCATCGACCTGCACCCGGCGGGGCGAGAGGCCCTGCGCGAAGTGGTAGTCGAGGAATTTGTCCAGCACATGCGCATTGGCGCCGACGCCATAGCTCCAGGGATCGGGACCCATCAGCGCGCGGGCCCGGTTCAGCGTGTCCTCGACAAAGGGCATCGTCACCTTGGTGGCCGAGGTGTCGTTCAAGGCCTCTTCGGCCAGTTTCTTCGACTCCGAGAACGCCTTGAGCAGGGCTGCGGGCAGGAAGGGGTATTCCTCGACCAGGGTCCGGCGCACGCCCAGCACATGCATCACCGGGAAAATGCGGGTCTCGCGGAAGTAATCCTCGGCCGCGCCGATGCTGTCGCGGAACAGGCGGCCGACATGGGGATGCCCCTCGGCAAAGCAGCGCGGCCAGCGCGGGCCGATAAAGCCGTCGATCTCGCCCGCCGCCAGCATGCCGTTGAGCGTGGCGCCCTCGGGCGCCTGCTCAATGGTGATGTCGTCGGGCAGCGTGAGCGCGATCTTTTCCGGCCGGCCCGGCGTGTCCATGCCGCCGCGCACCCAAGTCACATCCGAGGGTTTCACGCCGAAATGCTCTTCCAGGATGCCGCGCACCCAGACGTTGGCGGACAGCTGGTACTCTGCGATGCCGATGCGCTTGCCCTTCAGGTCCTCAGGCCGGTCGATGCCGCGGTCGGTGCGGATATAGACCGAGGTATGGCGGAAGGCGCGGCTCAGGAACACCGGCAGGGCCACGTAATGCGGGTTCCCGCGCGCGACCGAGATCGAATAGGACGACAACGACAGCTCCGAGATGTCGAAGGCCTCGTGCCGGAAGGCGCGGAAGAACATCTCTTCGGGCGACAGCAGCATCGGCACGGGATCGACACCGTCGATCTTGACCCGGCCGTCGACGATGGCCCGCGTGCGGTCGTAATTCCCCATGGCGAGGGAGAGTTTCAGATCGGACACGTGTTCCTCCTTTACGTGATGCCGCATTGGCGCTGCAGATCCACCGGCTGACCCGAGGCCGCCGATTCCAGGATCGCGTGACAAATTTCGAGGCTGGCGCGGCCCCAGGCGCCGGTCTGGGCGGGCGCGCGATCCTCGCGCACGGCGCGGACCAGCGCGTCGATGACCGGCCCGCGCGGGGCGGGTCCGAAGGGCACCTCGACGAAGCGGCGCTCGGTGTCGCCGCAGACATCCAGCCCGCCGGGCGTCAGCCGCAGGTCGGCGCGGTCGCACAGCGCGATCACCGGGCCGAAATGCTCGTTGCTCTCGGCCTCGATCAGCCCGGCGCCGCTGCCATAGGTGCGGGTCTGCTTGAGCGCGGCTTCGGCCTCGGCGTCGAGCCCCTGCAAGGCGCGACGCGCCTTGCCATAGGCGGCGGGGTCCTTGCGCTGGCCCAGCTCGCCCACGTTATCCATCCAGACGTCGCTGTCGAAATGCGCGTAGCCGGAATAGGTCAGGCTGGCGAAGGAGCCGTTGGCAAAGGCGATGAGCGCGCTGAACGCGCCTTCGGTCGGGCGCGCGGGATCCCAGGCGCCGGTCATCGCGGTCACGCGGGTGGCCATGCCGCCCGCCAGCCTGCGCGCCACGTCGACCTGGTGGATCGCCTGACTAAACAGGATGCCGCCACCCTCTTCGGTGCGCAGCTCCTCGGGGCGCCGGGGGCGGTAGAGGAAATCGGTATAGTTGAAGGCTTGGATCATCCGCAGGGAGCCCACCTCACCGCTCTCGATCAGGCGCGCCGCGGCCTCGACCGGCGGGTCGAAGCTGTGGCTCGGCCCGACGATCAGGTGCTTGCCCGAGGCCTCGGCGGCCGCGACCATGCGGTCGGCATCGGCCATCGAGATGGCGATCGGCTTGTCGACCAGCACATGCTTGCCGGCGGCGAGCGCGGTGCAGACGTGGTCGGCGTGCATCTGGTGCGGCGTGGCGATATAGACGGCCTCGACTTGCGGATCGGCGCAAAGGGGCACGATGTCGTCGTAGGTCCGACCGCCGAATTCGGCCTCGAAAGCCGCGCGGCTTTCGGCGCGGGGAGCGGCGGCGGCGACCAGTTTCACGCGCGGATCGGCGGTGAAGGTCGGGATCATCAGCATGAAGCCGCGGCCCAGCCCGACGACGCCCAACCTGACGGGCATTTGCGCGGGCTCAGAGGTCAAGGACCAGCCTCCCGCCCGAACAGGCGCGCGAGACGCAGATCATGATCTTGTCGGCCTTTTCCTCGTCCATCAGCACCATGTCGCGGTGATCGGCCTCGCCTTCCAAGAGCCGCGTCTTGCAGGTGCCGCAGGTGCCGCTTTCGCACGAGCTGACGGTCGGGAACCCGGCATCGCGCATCGCTTCCAGGATCGAGCGGTCGGCCGGCACGGTCAGCGTCTGGCCGCTCTTTTTCAGCTCTACCTCGAAGGCCTCGTCATCGGCGCGCACCACATCGACGGGCTTGAAATCCTCGAAGTTGACGCGGCCTTCCGGCCAATGGCCCGAGATCGCCTCGATCTCGTCCATCAACGGCTTGGGCCCGCAGCAATAGACGTTCAGCTTCTGCGGCTCGGCGAAATGGTCCCAGAAATCATAGATCTTCTCGGGGTCACCCTCGTCGTGATGGGCCAGGACACGGTCGCCGTAAGCGGTGGTCAGGTCCTCCAGGTAGGCCGCCTCTTCTGCGCTGCGGCTGAGGTAGATGATGTTGAAATCCTTGCCTTCCCGCTCAAGATGCGCGGCCATGGCTGAGATCGGCGTGACCCCGATGCCGCCCGCGATCAGCAGGTAGCGCGGCGCGTCGGCCATGGGGAAATCGTTCTCGGGCACCTCGACGTTCAGCTCGAACCCCTCGACCGCCTCGTCATGCATCGAGGCCGATCCGCCCCGGCTGGCCGGCTCGCGCTTCACGGCGATCTTGTAGTGGTCCGGCGCGGTGCCGTCGTTGACCAGCGAATAGCGCCGCATCGCCCCCGAGGGCGTCTCGACCGTGACATGCGCGCCGGGCGTGAATCCGGCCAGCGCGCCCTCTTCCATCGGAACCAGCGTGAATTCGGTGATCTGCGGGGTCAGCGCGCGTCTTGCACCGACGCGCATCCTGATGAGCTCCATTCGCCCCTCCCAAAAAACGTGTATCTGCCCTTGCTAATTTAGATAGCTAAGTATATGTTGTCAAGCATTCGAGATTGGCCTTCACGGGCCCGGGCCGCAGGAGGAGTACGAGATGCTGACCCCCGAAGAGAACGAAGTCCTGACCCGCGTGACGGGTGACGCGCCGATGGCGAAACTGATGCGTCAGCACTGGACGCCGGTCTGCCTGATGGAGGAAGTGGCCGAGAACGACGGCAAGCCGCTGCGCGTCGAAGTGCTTGGCGAATCCTACGTCGCGTTCCGTGATACCAAGGGCCGTCTCGGCATGCTCGACGAGCTCTGCCCGCACCGCAAAGCCTCGCTGGTCTACGGCCGCAACGAGGATTGCGGCCTGCGCTGCCTGTATCACGGGTGGAAGATGGACGTGGACGGCAACGTCGTCGCCATGTCCTCGGAGCCCGAGGGCAGCCCGCTGATGGACAAGGTCAAGGCCCGTTCCTACCCGGTGCGCGAATGGGGCGGTTTCGTCTGGGCCTGGCTGGGGGACAAGGCCGACATGCCGGAGTTCCAGCCCCCCGCCTTTGCCCCCACCGAGGACACGCCGGTCGCCATCCTGAAGATCCGCGTCCCCGCCAACTGGGCGCAGATCCACGAGGGCCAGATCGACAGCGCGCATTCCTCGTCGTTGCATTCCTCGACGATGAAACCCGCGCGCGTGGAAAGTGCCGCGGCCGATGACAAATCGTGGTACCGTCCGTCGACCGACAAATCGCCGCGCATGCAGACCGAGACCACCAGCTACGGCTTCCACTACGCGGCGATCCGCAAGCCGATCAAGAACGCGGCAACGCATCATTACCTGCGCATCACCGAGTTCGTGGCGCCATACTATTCGCTGATCCCGCCCAACAACGCCTACAAGGTGGCCAGCGTCATCGTGCCGATCAACGACGACGAGACTGCGTTCCACTTCCTCGCCTTCGGCGGCCCGAAGGTGCCCTCGACCGAGGAATGGCGCGCCTTCAACCACGCCGTTCCGGGCAAGGACCTGGACGAGAAGTGGCGCACGCTTCGGACGCTGGACAACGACTTCAAGCAGGACCGCGAGCTGATGAAGGAAGGCCATTTCACCGGCGTTCCGGGCATCCCGAACGAGGACATCATCATGTGGGTGTCGATGGGCAGCCGCGTGCAGCGCCATACCGACGTGCTGGGCGCCTCGGACCTCGCCATCGTCGAGTTCCGCCGACTGATGACCGACGCCGCGCAGAAGGTGGCCGAGGGCGGCCCGGCGATCGGCACCGAGAGCTTCGCGCTGCAGTCGCGCATCGCCTCGCACGAGGGGGTCTATCCCAAGGATGTCGACTGGCGCACGCTGGTCGCCCATGACCCGGCCGAAGCGGCCGAGTGACGCGCTCGCGCCTTCCTCCCAAGGCGCAAGCAAGGAAGGCCCGCACGAGCAATCGAGTGGGCCTTTTTTCATGTTTTTGCACAGAGTTGAGCGCGCCTCTTCAGACGGTTTCGAGGCGCGCCGCCAGCTCTGCCGAAGTTTGGCGCAGCAGCTCGGACAGTTCATCCGCGCGGCGTGATATGCGCTCCGTCGGCCCGTGAATCCCGATGCCCAGCGGGCGTGCATGACCCGGCGGCACCGGGATCAGCGTCGACATCATCGAGGCATCCCAATGCACCGTGCGGTGCGTCGGAATGTCCAGCAGGTCGCGCGCGTGAAGGATCGATACGTCGGTATCACGATTGGCGTCGAGCACCGCCTCGAAGGCCGCCTGGGGGTAGTCGCGCGGCGAGATCAGCCCCTCGGCCACGGTGCGACGGTAGATCTGCAGCGCCACGGGCCGCGCCGCGCGCGCCAGCATCAGCCAGCCGGTGCCGTTCTGTACCATCAGCCGACGGTCACCCGCGCGGATATGGGTGTTGCGCCCCTCCCGCCGGTGCAGCGAGGTGACGTAATCGACATGCAGGTCGGCGGGCGCGGCCAGCACCACCGGCTCGCCCGCAGCCTCGCGCAGACGGCACAGGGAATCGAACAGCACGGTCTGCTCATAGTCGTCGACCTGCATCCAGCCCGTCAACGTCTGCAGCCGGGGCGCGGGGAGATAGGCATGGGTCGCGGGATCGAGCGTCATGTAACCCATGTCCAGCATGGTGCGCAAAAGCGCGGTCAGGCTGGAAACCGGATAGCCGAGCGCGGCGCCCAGTTCGTGCAGCCGGGCAGGCTGTCGGTGACTGGCGAAGAACTCGAGGATCTCGAACACCCGCGCAGCGGATTTCACCTTGTCTGCGGTCATCTCCCCTGCCCTTTCGGTTCACACAGCTCGGCGACCCGTTCCGGCCCGCTCCGCCCTGTCCCAATCTAGGCGAACCGGGGCGCTGCGGAAAGGGTTCGCGACGCGGCCCCGGCGGATGTCGCGCAGCCGGCGCACGGGACTACAGGGCAGAATTCACATCCTCGAAATATCCGCCGTGCGGGGTGGTTCGCGTTGACCGGAGGCCCGATTTCGCAAGGCTGTCGGCAAGGGAGACGGCAGGATGCGCGCGCGATGGCGCAGCGGCACGGCCCTCCCCGTTCATCCCTTTCGGCAGGCGGCGGGCACGCCGCGACCGTGCCCTGACACCAGACGAGGTTCCATGCCCGACACCGCCCCCTCCATCCCCCTCCCGCCGTCGTCCGGCACGATCTGCGTCGTCGGCGCGGGCTTCATGGGCTGCGTGATCGCCACGCTCTATGCCCATCACGGCCACGATGTCGCGCTGTGCGACATGAACACCGAGTTGCTGGCCAGCTTTGCCGAGCGCGCGCGCCCGATCGCCGCGACCTTCGCGGATGACCCGGCCGCCGTCGACGCGATGCTGGCACGCGTGCGCACCGAGCCCTCGCTGGCCGAGGCCGTGAAGGGCGCCTTCATGGTGCACGAGGCGGTGCAGGAGAAGCTCGAGACCAAGCAGGCGCTGTTCGCCGAATTGGACGCGCTCTGCCCGCCGGAGGTGGTGCTGGCCACCAACACCTCGTCGCTGTTGCTGTCGGACATCGGCGCCAAGGTGAGCGGCAAGGAGCGGATCCTGGGCCTGCACTACATCACGCCCGGGCACATCATCCGCTCGATCGAGGTGATCCACGCCGATTTCACCCCGGCGTCGCTGGTGGAATGGGGCCGGGCCTTCGTCGAATCAATCGATCACGTGGGCGTCGCCTGCGGGGAGCGGCCGGGCTTCCTGATCAACAAGATCCAGTTCGCCATGCTAACCGAGATCTATCGCCTGATGGACGAAGGCATCGCCAGCCGCGACGATATCGACGCGGCCGTGCGGCTGAGCATCGGGCCGCGCCTCGCGCTGTGGGGGCCGCTGCTGACCGAAGATCTGATCGTGTCGAAGGCGACGGCGCTGGCCGTCACGGATTCGCTGTACCACCAGACCGGGGACGAGAACTACAAGGGCCGCAAGGCGCTGCGCGACCTGGCCGAGGCCGGGCACATGGGCGCGATCACCGGACGCGGCTGGTACGAGTACGACGCGCCCTATGCCGAGATCGTCGAGGAGCGCGACCGCCAGCTGACCGACCTCCTGGACTGGCTGCGGCAGCGCGACCCGGTGGGCCGGCTGGCGCCCCGCTGAGACAAGAAAAGGGGGCGGATGATCCGCCCCCTTTTCTTCCCACAGTCCTGATAACGGCTTACTGGCCACCCAGATTGATGTGGATGTTCTTCTCCTGCGTGAACGAGATCAGCTCGCCGATCCCCTCCTCGCGCCCCAGGCCCGACTGCTTGTAGCCGCCGAAGGGCGCACCCAGGAAGTGCCGCCCGACCTCGTTGATCCAGACGAAGCCGGCCTCGGCGCGGGCCGCCGCGCGATGCGCCGTGGCCAGGTCCTTCGACCAGATCGAGCAGGTCAGGCCTACGTCGAGGCCGTTCACCTCGTCCATCATCCCTCCCTCTTCCGACCAGCGGCGCAGCACCAGAACCGGGCCGAAGATCTCTTCCCGGGCGACGCGCATGTCCGGTGTGACATCGGCGAAAATCGTCGGTTCGACGAAGCAGCCGTCCGCCATCGCCCCATCGGTCACCGCGTTGCCGCCGGTGACGACGCGCGCGCCCTCTGCCTTGCCCGAGGCGATGTAGCCCATCACCCGGTCGAAATGCTCGCGCCCGACCAGCGCGCCCATTGTCGTCGCGGGATCGGTCGGCATGCCCGGCTTGAAGCGCGACACAGCCGCCTCCAACCGATCGACCACCGCGTCGTGCAGGTCGTCATGAAGGAACGCGCGGCTGGTCGAGCCGCAGCTCTGCCCGCACCAGCTGAAGTTCATGCCCGCGACGATGGCGTTGGCCACCTTGTCGGGGTCGCTGTCCGGATAGGCGATCAAGGCGTTCTTGCCGCCCAGTTCCAGAAGTACCGGCTTCAGCGTGTCGCTGGCCGCGCGCATCACCGCGCGCCCCGCCCCCACCGAGCCGATCAACGTGACCTTGTCGACACCCTTGTGCGAGGCCAAGGCCGCGCCCGCCTCTGTCCCGCCGGGCAGCACGGTGAAGACGCCCTTGGGCAGCAGGCCGTCGATCAGCTCGGCCAGCCTCAGCGCCGAGAGCGGCGCCTGCACCGGAGGCTTGATGATGACCGCGTTGCCCGCAGCCAGCGGTGCGCCCATCTTACCGCCGCAGAACATCAGCGGGTGGTTGAACGCCAGGATCCGCGCCACCACGCCCAGAGGCTCGCGCAGGGTCATGTTGATGCGCTCAGGCCCCATCGGGATGGTGTCGCCCTTCATCTCGGTGACGAGGCCGGCAAAGAATTCCATCTGCGCCGCGGCGACGCCCGCGTCGCCGCGCATTTCGGTATAGGGGTTGCCGCAATTGGCGGAATCCAGCAGCGCCAGCTCGTCGCCATGCTTGCGGATGATGACGGCGATCTCCTTCAGCACACGCGCGCGCTCCAGGGGCGCCACGTCGCGCCATTCGCGGAAGCCAGCGCGGGCGCTGGCCACGGCCACTTCCACGTCCGCTTCGCCCGCCGTGGCGACCTGCGCCAGCACCTTGCCGGTGGCCGGGTCGAAGGTGGGATCGGTGCGGCCGGATTGTGCCGCGTGCCAGGCATTGCCGTAGTAGAGCCCGAGATTCGCGGGCAGGGTCGGTTCGAGCATGGAGCCCTCCTAGTCTTACAGATGGCGTCTCAGGAAAGGCGGGCGACCGGGGCCGCCGCGCCGAGGGTTGTCACAGCATCGACGGCAGCAGCGTCGTCAGCCCGGGAACCAGTGCCAGCGCGATCATGCCCAGCAGGTACAGCAGCACGAAGGGCCAGGCCGAGGAGAAGACCTTACCGAGGCTGGCGTCCTCCCACGCGCTTTTCAGCGCGAAGAGCGTGTAGCCGAAGGGTGGGGTCATGCCCCCCACGGTGATGTTCACCAGGAACAGCAGCCAGAACCAGATCGGATCGAATTGCAGTTCCTCGATGATCGGCAGGTAGATCGGGATGACGATCAGCATCAGCGCGATCTGGTCGATGAACATGCACAGCACGAAGGGCAGCAGCATCAGCAGGATCAGCATCACCCAGCGCGACTGCTCCAGCCCAACGACCCATTCGGTCATCGCCGAGGCCCCGCCGGTGAACGCCAGCAGCTGGCTGAACAGTTTCGAGCTGGCCATGATGAACAGGATCATCGCCGCAACCTTGGCCGAGGAAACCAGCGACTCGCCGATCATCTTGAACGACAGGTTGCGGTAGATCGCGGCGGTGATCAGCGAGCCGATGACGCCCATCGCGCCGGCCTCGGTCGGCGTGGCGATCCCGGCCAGGATCAGACCCATCACCATCAGGATGATGATCGAGAACGGCACCACCCGCAGCAGCGCCCAGCCCTTGTCGGCCAGCGTGGCACGGGTGCCGTCGTCGGGTTCGTCGGGCGCCAGCGACGGGTTCAGCCAGACGCGGATGAAGCAATAGCCCAGGAAGATCGCGGCGAACATCAGGCCGGGAATGATCCCGGCGATCAGCAGCCCGGCAATGGAGACGCCGGCCAGCGTGCCGATGATGATGACCAGCACACTGGGCGGGATCAACGGCGCCAGGCTGGCGCCCGCCAGGATCGTGCCGGCCGACAGCCGCGCGTCGTAGCCGCGCGCGATCATGCCCGGCAGCAGCGAGCGGCCCAGCATGGCCGCCACACCCATCGCAGCACCCGACAGGGTGCTGAACACCGTGGCCAGCAGGATCGACAGCACGTACTGGCGCCCCTTCACCCGGCCGACCAGCGTGTCGATGGACCGGAACAGCACCTCGACCGAGTTCGAGCGGAACAGGATCTCGCCCATCAGGATGAACAGCGGGATGGTGACCAGAGATTGCGTCGTCGTCGTCTCATAGAGCGAGTTGACGAACATGCCGTAGCCCATCGGCCCCATGATGACCGCGACGGCCAGCAGGTTGACCAGAAGGAAGGCCGCGAAGACGGGCAGGCCCACGGCCATGAAGCCCAGAAGCAGCCCCACGCCGGTCGCGACGGCGGCAATACCTTCAACCATGGGTCACCTCGGGTTGGGAGTCGGTCTCGGAAGGCGCCGGGCCGAAGGCGAGGCGCAGGAAATACAGGCCGGAATTGGCCACGCCATAGGTGATGAAGGCCACCAGGATCCATTTCGGAATGCGCACGGTGGTCAAGGTCGCCGTCCCGCGCGAGGCCAGGTGCTGCACCTCGCCGATGCAAAGCCAGGCGGCCCAGAGGCAGGTCGCCGCCGCCACCAGGAAGCCGGCGCGCAGGATCACCTGGCGCAGCCGGCCGACCAGATCGGGCAGGATCGTCACGGCCACGTGCCCGCCTTCGCGGGTCAGCCAGGGCGCGGTGCTGAACACCGTGATCAGCAGCAGGAAGGAAACGAAATCGCTCGCCCAGAGGGTCGGCGCGCCGAAGGCATAGCGCGAGACGACCTCGAAGGCATAGATGAGCACGATAGCTGCCAGTGCACCGACCCCGATGAAGAACATCAGCCGGGTTAGCACGTCCTGAAGCGTCAGGATCGGTCGCATGGAGGGAAGCTCCTGGAAACGGAAAGGCCGAAGAGTCAGGGCCAACAGGAGGCCCCGGGAGGCGGAAGGACGCGCGGCGCCAAGCGGCCGCGCGTCGGAAGGGGCCGGGCCCCGATCAGCCGTCGAGATCGGCTTCGGTCGCCAGACGGCGCATTTCCTCGATCGCCTCGCCCGATTGCGTGGCCGCGAGGTCCATCACGCCCGAGAACCAGGCCGAGCTGAGCGTGCCCGCCAGTTCCTCGGACAGCTCGGTCACGCTCATGCCCTCTTCTTCAAGGGCGGCGCTCTCGTCGGCGACCAGCGTGTCGAACAGGCCATTGGCCTCGATCTCGAACTCGCGCGCGGCGGTCTCGATCTCGGCCCGAGTTTCCTCGGACAGGTCGTTCCAGGTGTCGAGGTTCATCAACACCAGATGGCCGACCTGGCCGAAGGTCGGGCGCATCATGTAGTCGGCGACCTCGAACCAGCGGTAGGACAGAGCGCCGATGGTCGGCCAGGCCGCACCGTCGATCACCCCGCGTTCCAGCGCCGGGTAGATCTCGCCGCCCGGCAGCACCACGGGCGAGCCGCCCAGCACGTTGATCGCCGGGTGGTAGATCGGCGTGCCGCGCACGCGACGTCCTTCGAGGCCGTTCTCGCCGACCGGCTCGTTCAGCATGATGTGGTAGCCATTCAGGTCGTAAAGCACGGCGATCAGCTTCAACTCCTGCTCCTGGTAATCGGCATCCACCGCGTCCCAAATTCCGGCTTCGCGCAAGGCCTCGGTATCGCCCGACAAGCCGTCCAGCGCCATTCCCACCGAAGTCTGGTTGAAGTGATAGGCACCATTGGTGAACAGCAGGTCGAACAGGCCGCGCGACACCGGGTCGAACTGCTCGAACGGGGGCACGGTCTCGGGGCCCATGACATTGACGCCGAAGCCCTCGGTCACGGCTTCGTCGAGCGTCTCGATGAACGACGTCAGCACGTCGACCGCAACATAGCTGGAATCCCAGCCCGACAGCAGGCGGAAGTCGCGGGCCTCGGCGGCACCAGTCATGCCCAGCGTCGCGGCCGATAGCGCCGAAGCGCCTGCAAGGGCACGCAAATTGTTGGTGAATGTGGTGGATGAAGTCATGTCGCTCGCTCCTCCCGTAGCGTTCCGACTGCGCCGCCCCCTAGACGGGCAGTCTGGTCTGGATTGGCTGCTCAACCTACATGATAAGCTATCTAAGCTTATTTGGCGGAGAGTACCTTGTCTTGATCGCCGGCGGGATCATTGCGACATTTCACATATATAAAATCGTACCGCCCTGCCCGTTCCGGCCTCAGCGCGCAGCCAGCCAGCGCCCCAGCTTCCGGTTCAGGAATGGCAGGATCAGCCCGGTATTCAATCCGGTCAGCAGCAGCGCCACGATGAACAGCGAGACCGCCATTGGCATGCCCTGGGTGAAGGGCCGCGTGGCCAGCACCAGGACGATGAGCGCGGGATAGACGGCCAGCATGCTGACCGCCCAGCGCTTCCAGAACTTCGGTTGTTGCGGCGGCACGGCGGGGGGGCTCTGCGTCGTGGGTCGGTCTGCGGTCTGGGTCGGATGGGTCACGTCGGTCTCTCTTGCAAAAACACGCGCGGCCCGGAGGGGCCCGGGCCGCGCGATCTGTTAGGGTGCATCAGGGTGGCATCAGCCGGCGGCGTTCTGTTGCACGCTGGCCCGGCGCCCCGCCACCAGGTGACGTGCCAACATGGCTGCCCCGAGCGCGATGCCCGCGACCGCGAGCAGCTGGAAGGGCGCGACCGCCGCAACCGCACTGCCTAGCAGAAGCACCCGCTCCGCTGGCGATACCGGCTTGCTGGCGAAGGCCTCGACCGCGGTGGCCACGGACAGCGTGGCAATCACGCCCCCAACCACGGCCAAAGTATTCGACAGCGGGTCGGCCAGCAGCATCAGTGCCGGGTTCCAGACGAAGGCGAAGGGCAGCATGAAGCCGATCGAGGCCAGTTTCACCGAGGTGAAGGCGATCTTGAACGGGTCTTCATGCGCAATCGCCGCCGCCGACAGAGCCGCCACCGCAATCGGCGGGGTCAGCGCCGAGAGAACGGCAAAGTACAGCAGGAACATGTGGCTCTGCAGCACCGGGTAGCCCAGTTGCGCCAGCGCCGGACCGACTAGCACGGCGGCCAGGATGTAGGCGCTCGGGGTCGGCATGCCGAGACCCAGGATGATCGTCACAACGGCGGCGATGACCAGCGTCAGGATCGGTTGCGAGTTGCTGATCAGCAGGATCAGGTTCGCAGCCTTCATGCCCAGGCCCGTCATCGACAGACCGCCGATCACCAGGCCCGCGGCGGCACAGGCGCCCGCCACCGGCAGGATGCGCAGCGTCGTCTCGCCCAGCCCCTCGATCACCTGCCACGGGGACAGGCGCGTGGCCTTCAGCAGCGTCGATGCGATGATGACACCCATCACGCCGATACCGGCGGTGAAGGTCGGCGAATAGCCCGAGAGCAGCGCCACCACGATGCCGATGATCGGCAGCAGGAAGACCCAGCCGGTGCGGAAGGTCGAGGCCGCGGTCGGCATCTCATCCTCGGACGGGCGCAGGTCGTCGCGCACCGCGCGCAGGTGCACCTGGCTGAAGACGCCGATGTAGTACAGCAGCGCCGGAACCAACGCCGCGACCACCACCGCCTTGTAATCCACGCCGGTGTATTCGGCCAGGATGAAGGCGGCCGAACCCATCACCGGCGGCATGGCGCTACCGCCCGTCGAGGCCGCGACCTCGACTGCGCCGGCAAAGCGCGCGCTGTAGCCCAGGCGCTTCATCACCGGGATGGTGATTGAGCCAGTTGCCACCACGTCCGAGGTCGGACTGCCCGACATCGTGCCGTAGAGCCCCGACGAGATCACCGCGATCTTTGCCGGACCGCCGCGCGTGCGCCCTGTCAGGAGCGCCGCGAGATTGAAGAAGAACTCGCCCCCGCCCGCTTTTGACAGGAAGGTGCCGAACATCACGAACAGGAAGACATAGCTGGCCACCACTTGGATCGGCACCCCGAACACGCCGTCCGTGGTGAACACCAGGATGTCGAGCAGGTAGGTGAAATCGTCGACGCCATGCCCGAAGGGCGGCGGCAGCAGGTAGCCGAACCAGTTGTACGCCAGGAAGGCCACGACCACGATGGTAAGTCCCATGCCCGTGGTCCGGCGCGTCGCTTCGAGGGTCAGGAGGAGTAGCGAGATGCCGAAGAAGAGCTGCGCGGGCGTGAACGGATCCAGCAGGCTGATGCGGTCCGCAATGGCGGTGGCGTTCACGAAGAAGAAGATGCCCGCTGCCAGGCTGAGCAGCGACAGGGCGATATCATAGAACGGGATGCGGTCGGGAGCGTTCGGCGTGGCACCGATCGCCGCGAACATGATCGCGTAGATCCCCGAAACGAAGAGGATGCCCAGAACTAGCGGATCCGAGATGGTGAAGAGGTTGGCGTAGATCACCCAGGCCGAGAAGATCGCGGCCACCACGACGATGGCCCGTTGCTGGCCGGCCGCAAGATCCCTCCTGCGGCCGGTGGAGACGAGTGTCCCGATCATTGCGACAGCCCTGCCTCACTGTAGGCACGGGCGGCGCCGGGGTGGAACTCGAGCACGCTGGGCGTGGCGAGCAACTCGGGCGTCAGGGATTGCATGGCGCTGTGAACCGCGCGCACCTCGTCGATGTTGGTGATGAGGGCGTTGGTCAAGGCATAGGCGTCGTCGTCGCTCATCGCGTCGGTCGCGGCCAGCAGCGCCCCCAGCGTCACGGTGTTCACGTCCGCCTGCTGGTTCGAATAGCTGCCAGCGGGAATGACCATCTGGCCGGTGCCGAAGCGCTCGTTGGTGGCGTCGATGACCTCCTGCGGGACCGACAGCAGCACAACGTCAGCATTCGTGTCAACCGCGCGAAACGACGAGTGGTTGATGAAGATGCCGTTGGTAATCATGTCGAGCCGTCCGTCCTGCAGCAGCTCGCCCTGCTCATTGGCGCCGGCGCGCACGAACTGGCCGCCAGCTTCGGCCAGGGATTCGTCGGTCACCCCCACCAGCTCGAACATCATCAGCGCGATGTTCGAGGTGATGTTCCCCGAGCGGTTGATGCCGATGCGGATCGGCGCGCCGCTGCCGGCGATGTCGTCCAGGCTGTCGATGCCGTATTGCTCGGCCATCGAGCGGTCGAGGAAGAAGTGCATCGGCGCCCAGTTGTACATGTAGCCGATGGCCCGCATGTTCGTGATCGGCCCGCGGAAGGGCTCTTCGCCTCCCAGCGCGAGCTGCGCCTCGGCGTCGTGCACCAGGCCCAGATCCGTGCGCCCGGCGCCCAGCAGGCCGATGTTGGCGAACCCGCCGCCCGTAGCCTGATAGGTCACCACGGCCGAGGTGTCCGCCACCTGCGCGGCGCGGTCGATGCCGGCGCCCAGCAGCGACCAAAGGCCGCCCGGGTTCCCGCCTGAAAGAGTGAGGTTGAGCGATTGGCCGTGACCAGCCGTCGCCGAGACGGCGAGGCCGGCAGCCATCGCGATTGCAGTGAAACGCATAATCATGTCCTCCCGTTTGGCCCTGCGTCGCGCCCCTCTCCCGTCCGACATCCGGAACACGGGGGCCGGATCGGTGGTTTGCGAAACATAGCTTAGACATCTATCTTTAAAGCCCTCGCTAGGAGATTGTCAACGATTAGATACCAAAGCTTGCTATCCCCCCACTCAAGCTCGACGCGGAAGGCGTTACGGTCCCCCGCGGCGCTGGAAACCGGGTAATGCCGACACTCACGAAAGCAACATACATCATGACGAAGACCCTGTGCGGGCGGGCGCCCTCGCCCATCCTGCAGCAGCACTATTGCGCCTACCGGTGCTACGACGCCGAGGCGGGCCGCGCATTTCATGAGGATTTGCGGCTTTGATGGTGTGCCCCCCCGACGGCATCGATGTGCCAAGGTGGGTCTGCAAGGATCCACAAAGGAGAGCGGTCATGTCGGAGATTATCACGGTCGGGCTCGATCTGGCGAAGAATGTGTTTCAGGTCCACGGTGCCGACGCTACGGGCCGGGCGGTGCTGCGCAAGAAGCTGCGAAGAGATCAGGTCTGGCATTCTTTGGACAGCTGCCGGCCTGCGTCGTCGCGATGGAAGCCTGCGGTGGCGCCCATTTCTGGGGGCGCGAGATCGGGAAGATCGGGCATGACGTGCGGTTGGTCCCACCCGCCTACGTGAAGCCATTCGTGAAGCGCCAGAAGAATGATATGGCTGATGCCGAGGCGATCTGCGAGGCGGCGACGCGCCCGACGATGCGCTTCGTGCCGGTGAAGAGCGAGGAGACCCAAGGCGCGGCGATGGTCTTTCGCATCCGCGAGTTGCTTATCCGGCAGCGAACCCAGACCATCAATGCCCTGCGCGGGCATCTGGGCGAGTTCGGAATGATCGTTCCGCAGCGCGCGGCCAACATGTCGAAGCTGATTGCCATTGTGGAAGACCCGGAAAGCGGTCTGCCTGCCGATGCCATCCCCACGCTCAAGGTGTTGGTGGCGTCACTCGCCCATCTCGGAACGGAAATCGGCAAGCTCGATGCCGAGATCGCCCGGTGTGCCAAGGAGAATGAGGTGGCGCGGCGCCTGATGACAGTCCCGGGGATAGGTCCTCTGATTGCCACGGCCATAGCGGTTCTGGCTCCGCCCCCCGAGACGTTCCGCAAAGCGCGCGACTTCGCGGCCTGGCTCGGGCTCACGCCCCGTCAGCATTCCACAGGAGGCAAGCAGCGTCTCGGGGCCAACACGAAGATGGGCGAACGGTCGTTGCGGCGATTGCTGATCATCGGGGCCAACAGCGTCATCATCAAGCGGCATGTTCATGCCGCTGCCCGGCCGGGCACATGGCTTGGCGAGATGCTGACGCGCAAGCCGCCGATGCTGGTGCGGGTCGCGCTGGCGAACAAAATGGCGCGGATCGTCTGGGCGCTGATGGCCCGAGGCGGCGCCTACCAGTCTCCGACCGCTGCGGCGTAAGCCGTCACTGGTCGCGAGGACGTCGGAGCGGAAGAGGGCAAGGAGACGTTTGGCGCACGGTCGTGAGACGGGATCGGGAGAACCAGAGCGCAACAGAGTGCCATCGAGCACGCGGCTTTGATCTGGACCCGACCTGCGAACACCATACATGGTGTGATTGCGGCGGCCGCTCTCCGATGGCGATCGAGGTCCGGTATATTGGCCTCATGGATAGTAGCCGTGAGGAGAACGACCATGAAACACTATGCCGGTTTGGACGTATCGCTGAAAGAGATTTCGATCTGCGTCGTGGACGGGGAAGGCAAGACCATCGCGCAGGGCAATTGCCCTGCGGACCCCGAAGGCGTCATGGGCTGGTTTCGAAATCGATCGCTGGCACCGCAGCAAATCGTGCATGAGAGCGGGATGCTGTCGATCTGGCTGCAGCGCGGGATGGCCCGACTGGGATTGCCGGCGACCTGTATTGATGCCCGCAAGGCGCACAAGAGCCTGTCGGCACGCCTCAACAAGTCCGACGTCGGCGACGCAGAAGGGCTGGCCCAGCTCGCTCGCACCGGCTGGTTCACGCCGGTTCATATCCGCAGCGAAGGGGCGGATCGCCTGCGTGTTCTGGTAAGCGCTCGGGAACGACTGATCCGTCTCCGTAAGGATCTCGAAGGGCATATCCGTGGGGTTCTCAAGACCTTCGGGATCCGAATGTCCGGGACGAGCCAAGGCCGGCAGCGTCAGGCGTTCCGCGATCAACTGGCCGCCGCCGGGGCGACCGATCCGCTATTGGGTGTGATTGCTGATGGTTTCATCGCCACGCATGCCACGCTGTGCCAAGCTGCCGCCGATCTCGATGCTGCCGTGAAGAAGATGGCCCGCGACCATCCCATAGCGCGCCGTCTGATGACCATTCCCGGCGTCGGGCCGGTGGTGTCGTTGAATTTCATCGCGCTGGTCGATGAACCAGCGCGGTTCAGCAAGACCTCGGATGTCGGCGCCTATCTCGGGCTGACACCAAAACGGCACCAATCCGGCGCAGTGGACTGGTCGGGTCGGGTGTCGAAATGCGGCGACGGAGTCATGCGGAGCCTGCTGTTCGAGGCCGCAACAACCCTGATCACACGAGTGCGGAAATTTTCGGCCTTGAAGAGCTGGGCTATTCGCCTTGCAGGACGACGAGGCTTCGCGAAGGCGGCCGTGGCCGCCGCACGAAAACTCGCCGTGCTCATGTTGACGATGTGGAAGACAGAAACCGATTTCAATTGGCAAAAGGAGGCCGTTGCCTGACCTGAATTCTCGCCTCGCTTGGCGGGGAGCGAAGTCCCGAAGGGGCGGAGGTTGGTCGATCTCGCGCGGGCCGATGGGAAGTGGAGTGTTCCGCAGAACCCGAGCCATACATTGAAGACGACCAGCACCGAAAACCATGATGAGGCGCACACGCGTGACCTCGGAGAGAACCATGACCCTGGACGGACGGCTCGCTTTCCCGATTGACAATACCGCAATCAGAGAACGGGCCCGCGGCGTGATGATGGCCGCAACAGAGGCCGGATACATGTCAGCACCCGACACCGCGCGAAACTGATCCAGAAACCCTCTTGCGCAAGGGGCGGTTATACATGTTGCGCAAATGCTGTGAAGGTTTCACCTTGCGAATCCAGTCTGTTAGTCAGGCTGCATGAGCAGACCCATACCCCCGACCTACAAGACCAGGAACTGGCCAGCCTACAATGAAGCAGTCAAGCGCCGGGGCTCGCTGACGATCTGGTTTGACCCCGAGATGAGCTGGGATGCCGCGCCGACAGGCAGGCGTGGCCGCCAGCAGACCTACAGCGATGCCGCTATCCAGACGTGCCTCTCGATGAAAGTGCTGTTCGGCATGGCGCTCCGGCAGACGACCGGGTTCGTCGAGAGCCTGCTACGGCTGGTCGGCCTGAACTGGACGGTGCCCGACTTCAGCACGCTATCTCGCCGCCAGAAGACCTTGGCCGTGAACATCCCCTACCGCGGCTCCAAGGGGCCGTTGCAGCTGCTGATCGACAGCACCGGGATCAAGGTCGAAGGTGAAGGCGAGTGGCACGCACGCAAGCATGGCGGCCCGAAACGGCGCGTCTGGCGCAAGCTCCACCTTGGGATCGATGAAGAAACGTTGGAGATCCGGGCCGTCGAAGTCACCGGGAGCCACATCGGTGATGCGCCCATCCTACCCACCTTCTCGACCAAATCCCGCAGGACCAGGAAATCGGTAGCGTTACGGCTGATGGCGCCTACGACACGCGCAAATGCCACGATGCGATTGCAGATCGCGGTGCCCATGCCGTCATCCCGCCCCGCAAGAACGCGAAGCCCTGGAAGACGATCACCGCCGGAGCCGTGGCGCGAAATGAGGCCCTGCGCGCGGCGAAATACCTGGGCCGCGCGCTCTGGCGACGATGGAGTGGATACCACCGCCGAAGCCGCGTCGAGACAAAGATGCATTGTATCAAGTTGCTGGGCCAGCGGCTCATGGCACGGGACTTCGATCGACAGGTCGCCGAACTCCAGGTCCGCATCGCCGTCCTGAACGGCTACACCGCGCTCGGAATACCCGTCACGGAAGCTGTGGGATAAGTCCGTCCGGGGAAAGGGGAACCTCGGCCTTAAGCCGATTTGTGCATCAGAGCCCTTGACACTAATAATTAGCTATCTATGTTTTTTCCCGGCGATGGTTCCCCGGAAGAGGAGCCGGATTTCATCGCTGCATCAAACTGGAGGAAATTCATGTCACGGACAGCCAATTTGGCCGGCCCGCGTTCGCGGACCGGAATGGTGGTGCTTTGCCTCGCTCTGACCGCGGGCTTCGCCCCGCTCGCGTCGGCGCAGGAGCAGCCCGCCTTCAACGAACATGCGGGAACCCTGCCGGACGGGACGGCATGGCTGATCCGCGTGCCCGAGAACTGGAATGGTCGACTACTCAGGGATCTGGATTTCGCCAGCAACGTTTCGGTCGCGTCAGCGGTCCAGCGGTATGACGACCTGCTCGGTCGTGGCTATGCCTTCGCCGGGCTCGCCCGGCACCCGCTGCGCCTGTGGCAATACGATCCGCAGCGTGAAATCCTGAATCTACAAGCTGTTCAGGACATTTTCACGGACCTGGAGCGCGCTCCTGACATGGTGCTGCAATACGGCTGTTCTGGCGGAGGGCTCGACAGCCTCGCTTCGGCCGAGGATTACCCGGACAGGATCGACGGTGCCGCCGTGCTTGCCGCCCATACGCCGGTCTGGATCATGAGCAGTTTCCTGGATGGCTGGTTCGCCATGCAGACCCTGCTGGGCGAAAGCTATGAGGCCGCTGGGCACGGTCCGGCCAGCGATCTCGCCATCGTCGGCCTGCCCAATGCCGGAGCGGGTGGCGAGCGCAGCCTTGACGCGATCCGTGCGTCCTGGATGGCCGCCATCGAAACGGCGGGCGAAAGCCCGGAGGGCCGCGCGCGGCTGGCGCTTGCCTTCGCCATCGGACAGTGGTCGCCGTGGATGGTCGAGGGGACCGAACTACCCGACACCGCGGATGCCGGCGCCATGGCCGACATGATCGTGGCCTCGGCGCTGCGCATCGGCGGTAATGTTGGCGGGTCCTCGCGGCTTCTGTTCGAAAACGCCGCATCGGGGCAGCAACTTTCCGGGAACGAGGGGGTCGACTATGCCGCCTTCTACCAGAATGCCGCACCCGCGATGGCGCGGACGGTTGAGGCGCTCTACGAACAGGCCGGTTTGGACCTTCAGGCCGACATTGCCAGGATCGACGCCGCCCCCCGCATCGCGGCCTCGGATTATGCGCGCGATTTCTGGGCCGCAGACGGGCGCACGACGACCGGCGATCTGCAGGTTCCGGCGATCCGCATCCACATGCTGGGCGACTGGGCCATTCCCTACACGCTGATGGAAGGCTACGGCGCGCTGGTGCAGGAGCAGGGTACCGGCGATCTGTATCGGCAGTCGCTGGTCCAGGGCACGGGCCATTGCGAGTTCACGGCTGCCGAAAGCACGGCCATCGTCGAGACCCTGGTCGAACGGATCGAAACGGGCGCCTGGCCCGAGACATCGCCCGAGGCGCTGAACGCCGCAGCCGAGGCGCTGGAAACCGGGAGCGCCCCCCGGTTCATCGAACACGGTGATTGGCGCGTGGCAGCCTATAACCGGCCCTGGGTTCCGGCAGAATGAGCCGATGGGGAACTGGCGCTGCGCCGGTTCCCCCACAGGTCCGGTGGCGCAAGTCATTGGTGGACCGTCGCCAACGCGCAGTGGGCATCTCTGGCGAGGGCAAGTGTTCCCATGTCTGGACGACCCCTGCTGCGCAAGCTGGGAATTGACGCGCCTATGCCGAAAGCAGTCATGTCTACGGCCTTTGTGGTGCGGTCTAGCCGCTGGCCCAGATGAAGTCCGCGGATCGGGTCCCAATCAAAATTGCGCGCTTTCTGCGCCTTGACCCCCTGGGGTGTCCCGATCCCCGGTTCGACCGGTTTGTCATCTCTTCTCAGCTTCACGCATTCCGTCAGCGGTTCCGCGCTCAGGAGACAGGGGCCGCGTAGATCTCGTTGCGGCGCAGGAGCGCCCAAGCGATCCGGGCAGTCTTGTTGGCGAGCGCGACCGCAACGACTTTCGGTCGCTTGCGTGCTTTAAGCCCAAGCATCCAAGCCTTGCCGGCATCGCCCTGCCTTGCAAAGCGAAGCACCGCAGTCGCGCCGGAAACGAGCAGTCGCCGGATATATCCATCACCCTGCTTGCTGATCCCGGTCTGTCGATCCTTGCCACTGCTTGAGTTCGCCCGTGGCGTCAGGCCTAGCCAGGCCGCGAACTGTCGTGCCGAGCGGAACAGGCTCGGATCCGGAACATTTGCAGCAATTGCGCTGGCGGTGATCGGTCCGATACCGGGAATGGTCGCCAGTCGCCGGCTCGTCTCGTGCGTCCGGTGCCACTCGAGGATCCGTTTCTCCAGGGCCTCAGCCTGATCGGCAATCGCCTGTGCAGCGACACCGCTGGTGAAACAGCGCGACATTGCAGGTGGTGATTTTG
>NZ_JAAGOU010000040.1:0-45444 GCF_010500775.1 Salipiger sp. PrR002 | reverse complement strand
GGGTTCATCGACATCTTGACGTTGGCAAGATCGACTCCCGTGCCGTCCGCTTTAACGCGGACTTTCACGTTGTAGTCGATCACCCTTTTGACCGGGACTAGCAGTTTCATCGGAAGAGGTGTCTTTCTGTTGTGGGTGGTTTGCGAGCGGCTGCGGTGATCCGAAAGCCGCGATCAGGCGGGCCGCGCCGCCTCGAGTATATGCCGCGCGCGGATGCGAACCGGCTCGTCGACCATCGCACCGTCAACCGCGACAGCTCCGTTGCCCGAGCCGAGGACGCGCTGCGCCCAGTCGATTTCATCGGCTGTCGGCGCGAAGCCTCGCAGCACCTCGGGCACCTGCCGCGGGTGGATGCACAGCTTCCCGCTCATGCCAAGGGCCCGCGCATGCTCGGCATCGGCGCGGGTCTCGGGCAGATGGTCAATGCGCGCGGTGACGCCGTCGATCGGTCCGGGCTTGCCCGCAAGGCGCGAGGCAAGCACCAATTCGCTGCGCACCGGCAGCAGGATGTCGCGCTCATGCGCGCATCCCACATCGGCGCAGAAATCGATCGAACCAAAGAGCAGCCGCTGCACGCCGGGGAGGGCCGCGATGCTTCTCGCCTGCGCAAGGCCAAGGGCGGTCTCGATCAGGGCCAGCACCGGGGCATGACCGCCAAGCAGGCGGCAGACCGCCGCGGTTGCGGTGGGGCCTTCGGACTTTGGCAAAATGACACCCGCCACGGGCAGCGCGCGGACCGCTGCGATATCGGCGTCATGCCAGGGCGTGCCACAAGCGTTGATGCGCACGAGCACAGGTTTCTGGGTGAAGCCGCAATGGAGTTCGGCACGCGCGGCCTCTTTTGCTTCGGGGCCCACGGCATCCTCAAGGTCGAGGATCACCGCGTCGGCCTCGCTTGCGGCGGCTTTGGCGAAGCGGTCGGGCCGGTTCGCCGGAACGAAGAGCGGGGCGCGGATAAGATCGAGACTTACCATTCGGCGCGCGCCTCCATGGCCACAGGGCCATCCGGGCAGGCGGTCCAAAGCTCCAGCGCATCTCCGCTGTCTTGGGCATTGAGCAGCAGCGGAGCCCCCCCGAACACCGGCGAGAGGCTGCGGAAACGGAACCGCTGCGGGGCGCGGCCACGAAGATCGGCGGCATATTGCGCCAGAAGCATCGCCTGCAGCGGCCCATGGACGACGAGGCCGGGATAGCCTTCCTCGGTTGTGGTGTAGGGGAAATCAAAGTGGATGCGGTGGCTGTTGAAGGTCAGCGCCGAGTAGCGGAAGAGGCGCTCGGGGCTGGTGCTGATGCTGCGCTGATGCTCTCCGGTCGGGGCGGGTGGCGGTGCGGCGGCGGGACCGCCGCGCGAGGGGGTGACATCGCGATAGACGATGTCCTGCCGCTCGGTCAGCACGTCGCGACCGCCACTGCTGACGTGATGGGTGACCGTGACGAAGCAAAGCCGCCCGGAGCGCCCTTGTTTCATCGTCACATCCTCGACCAGCGAGCGCCGGGTCACCGTCTGGCCGATGCGCGGAGCGGTCTTGAAGCTAAGGGCACCGCCCGCCCACATGCGCCGGGGCAGGGGCACCGGTGGCAAGAAGCCGCCCCGCTGCGGATGCCCGTCCGGTCCGAGCGCGGCGGTGGGCGCCGCTGGTTGGCACAGGCAGTGATGGGTGAGCAGCGGCGCCTCGGCCCCGTCGTCAGTGGGGCCTTCGCGGTCAAGCGTGGCATAGAGGCGCGCGACAATCGTCGGGGTCAGTAGCTCCGAGGCGGTCTCTTCGCGACCGATCCAGCCGCGCAGGTGCTCGAGGTCGAGATCGGGAGTTGTAAGCAATGTCAGCCCTCCACAGGGGTCAGTGCGGGAACCGCGCCATAGGCATGCGTGGGGTGATCCCAGACCGGCGCGGGCGCGGGAAAGGATACGGGGCCGTTGGGGGTTTCGACCGTGATGCGACGCAAGTGCGGGTGGGCCGCGAGCCCGGCCATGTCATTGACCGATGCCATGGCCACATCTGCCCGCCCCAATGCCTCGATGGCGTCGTCGTGGCTCATCTCGCCGAAGGCTTTGGCGACGATACCGTCGGTCTCGGCCCGATTGGCCACCCGCGCGACATTGGTGGCAAACCGTGGATCGCAGCCAAGCTCGGGCCGCTGCAGGAAGTGCTCGCAGAGCATCCGCCATTCCCGGTCGCTCTGGATCGAGATCAGAATGAGTTGCCCATCGCTGGTCTCGAAGGCGCTGTAGGGCGAGATCGAGGGATGCGCCATGCCCGCCCGGCGCGGGCTCTTGCCGCCCTCGTGGTTGAGCAGCGGCACGGTCAGCCAGTCGGCCATGACATCGAACATAGAGATCGAGATATTGGCACCCTGTCCTGTCGTGCCGCGCCGGATCAGCGCCTCTAGGATGGCCGACTGAGCGGTGGCCCCGGTGGCAATGTCGACGAGCGAGATACCCACGCGGGCGGGCTCGGACGGGCCGCCGGTGATCGAACAAAGACCCGACTCCGCTTGGATCAGCAGGTCATAGGCTTTGCGGTCGGCCATCGGTCCGCCCTCGCCATAGCCGGTGATCGAGCAGGTGATGAGCTTCGGATAGTCGCGGGCCAGCCGCTCGGGCGTGAAGCCAAGACGACCAAGTGCGCCGCGCTTGAGGTTCTGCACCAGCACGTCGGCCCCCTCGAGCAGCCGTGCCAGTTCCGCGCGGCCAGCGTCGGTGCGGAGGTCGAGTGCGACCGAGGTCTTGCCGCGGTTGAGCCAGACGAAATAGCTCGACTGGCCGTTGGCCACGTCATCATAGCCTCGGGCGAAATCGCCCTCGGGACGTTCGATCTTGATCACCTCGGCGCCGGCATCCGCAAGCCGCGAGGTGGCAAAAGGCGCCGCGACCGCCTGTTCGATGGCGACGACCCTGATCCCTTCGAGAGGTCGCATCAGAAGCTCCGCGGCAGGCCAAGCACATGCTCGGCGACATAGGACAGGATGAGGTTGGTCGAGATCGGCGCCACCTGATAGAGCCGCGTCTCCCGGAATTTGCGCTCGACATCATATTCGCAGGCAAACCCAAAGCCGCCGTGGAACTGGATGCAGGCGTTGGCGGCCTCCCAGCTGGCTTTGGCAGCAAGGTATTTGGCCATATTCGCCTCGGCGCCGCAGGGCTGACCGGCATCGTAAAGCTGGCACGCCTTCTGGCGCATGAGGTTGGCGGCCTCGATCTCGATATAGGCTTCGGCGATGGGGAACTGCACGCCTTGGTTCTGCCCGATGGCGCGGCCGAAAACCTTGCGCTCGGAGACATAGCGCACCACGCGATCGGTGAACCAATAGCCGTCACCGATGCATTCCGCCGCGATCAAGGTGCGCTCGGCGTTGAGCCCGGTGAGGATATACTTGAAGCCCTTACCCTCTTCACCGATCAGGTTTTCCTCGGGGATCTCGAGGTTGTCGAAGAAAAGCTCATTGGTCTCGTGGTTGACCATATTGGGGATCGGACGCACCTCCATGCCCGATTTCATCGCCTCCTTGATATCGACAAGGAAGATCGACAGCCCCTCGGACTTCTTCTTCACCTCCGAGAGCGGCGTTGTGCGGGCCAACAGGATCATCAGGTCAGAATGCTGCACGCGGCTGATCCAGACCTTTTGGCCGTTGACCACATAGCGGTCACCCTTCTTCACCGCGGTGGTCTTGAGCTGCGTCGTGTCTGTGCCGGTGGTCGGCTCGGTCACGCCCATGGACTGCAGGCGCAGCTCGCCACTGGCGAGCTTGGGCAGGATGCGCTGGCGCTGTTCCTCCGACCCGTGGCGCACAAGCGTGTTCATATTGTACATCTGCCCGTGGCAGGCGCCCGAGTTGCCGCCCGCCCGGTTGATCTCTTCCATGATCACGGCTGCCTCGGTAAGCCCCAGCCCCGAGCCGCCGTATTCCTCGGGAATGAGCGCGGCCATCCAGCCAGCTTTGGTCAGCGCGTCGACGAACTCTTCGGGATAAGCGCGGGCCTCATCGACCTTGCGGTGGTATTCATCCGGGAAATCGGCGCAAAGCGCCCGGACCGCATCGCGGATATCCTGAAAGTCGTCGCTGATCTGATCGTACACGTCTGCCTCCTCCAAGGTCTTGGGACTTTGGTCCCCCGCGTTTTGACGATCATCGAATCCGGGAACTCATAAATCAAATATCTGAATGGACTTCCTGAAATGCCAAAATGGCATGGGTGAGGTGCAGTTCTGCTTGGACGTGTGCTTGGACATGCGAAAACGGCCCGGTCGAAGCCGGGCCGTCAGATCACGCATCGGGGATGTTAACTCTGTGCTCAGACCGGGTCCCAGCAGAACACGTCAGCCGAGACATCAAGTGGGACATAGCTGGACCGCAGTGCCGGGATGGCGTGACTTTTGACGCTGTCGAGCGACCAGCCCTCGCTGCGCTGCACGGAGCGGACCGGGCGCGGCTGAGACATCAGGAAGATCTCGTTGTTCCGCACCGCAAAGACTTGGCCGGTGGTGTCCGCGCCCTCGTCCGAGGCGAGGTAAAGCGCGACCGGTGCGATCTTCTCCGGCGACATCTCTTTCATGCGATTGACCCGCTCTTCCTGCTCGGGACTATCCACTTTGATCGACGAAGTCATGCGGCTCCATGCGAAGGGGGCGATGCAGTTCGAGCGGATGTTCCAGCGCTGCAGATCGAGCGCGAGAGATTTCGACAAGGCGGTGATGCCCAGCTTGGCCGCCGAGTAATTGGCCTGCGCGAGATTGCCGATCAGCCCCGAGGTCGAGGTCATATGGATCAGGCTGCCCGACCCCTGTTCGCGCATCACGTCGGCGGCGGCGCGGCTGACGTTGAACGTGCCGTAAAGGTGGACCTTCACCACGGCGTCAAAGTTCTCATAGGTCATCTTGTGGAAGAAGCAGTCGCGCAGGATGCCTGCGTTGTTCACCACCGCGTCCAGCCGACCGAAAGCATCGGTGGCCTGTTTCACCATCGCTTGCGCACCCGCCGGGTCGGTGACGTCGTCGCCATTGGCGACGGCACGGCCGCCCGCCTTTTCGATCTCGGCCACCGTTTCCTGCGCGGCGGCGCTCGACTCCCGTTGGCCGTCGAGTGCGGCACCAATGTCGTTCACGACGACCGATGCACCGGCTTTCGCCGCCTCCATCGCGATGGCGCGGCCAATGCCGCCGCCAGCGCCGGTCACAAGCATGACCTTCCCATCAAGGGGCTTCATTTCAGACATGTCTCCTCCGTCTTGTCTTGAAAATCTGTGTCAGGTTTCGGCGGGACGCCCGAAGAGGCAGCGCTCGATCTGCGCTGCAGCCCCGGCCAGCGCAGTGGCGATGGCGCCAAGGCTCTCGTCCGTCTGCTGTCCCGCGATGGTGATGCTGCTCATGCCCAGCCGGGGCACCCCTTCGGCATCGCGTGCCAGAGAGGCGACGATATCGAGCCCCCGGAACAACTGGCTGCGGTCAAAGCCGGTGCCCGTCTCGCGGGCCTCCAGAACATCGGCCCAATAGCTTTCAAAGCTCGGCGCATCCTGCCAGCGAACGGTATCGAACCCTTTGCGCGTCTGTGCCTCGGTCAGGCCCTTTGTGGCGGCGTAGCAGCGACCGATCGCGCCCGAGAACACGGGCAGGCGGCTGTTCTGGGCAAGCACCGCGTGCAGGATGTTGGGCGCGGTGAAACGGTCCGTCAGCACGATGCGCTCGGTCGGCGTGATCTGCCAAAGCGCGATCATCGTCTGGTGGTCCTGAGCGATGGCGGTCAGCGACGGGCGGATGACATCCGCCGGATTGGCGCCGAGCAGGGGCACCGCAAACTCCATCAGCCCCATCCCCATGCGGTAGGTCTTTGCCTCTGGGTCGAAGCTCAGCAGCCCTTCGTGGCTGAGCGTCCTGAGGATGTTGAAAGCCGAGGAGACGTTCAGGTCGGTCTCGCGCGCGATCTGGGTCGCCCCCATCGGACGGCCCTGCGCCGCAAGCAGCCGCATGATGCTCATCGCGTTCTGCACCGCGGGTACGAGTTTCACTCCGGTATCGTCGGCCATGTCATTCCTCATGTAGAATTGCATTTACTATACAGAATAGCTTTGCTAGATCAAGGCCAGAACGGAATTGTGCCGAGGGAGGAAGGAACGATGCCGACTGGCGTGGATAGTGATGTATTTGAACAACTTGTGGACACTGTGGAGAGATTCGCCCGAGAGCGACTGATCCCCGCAGAGCGCCGCGTCGAGGAAGAGGACGCTATCCCCGAAGAGATCGTCTCGGAGATGAAAGAGATGGGTCTCTTTGGTCTCTCAACCCCCGAAGACTTCGGCGGCATCGGGCTCAACGTGCCGCAGGAGGCGCGACTGATCGAGACGCTGTGCTACGCTTCGCTGACCTTCCGCTCGCTGATCGGGACCAACGTCGGGATCGGATCTCAGGGGATCGTGATGGACGGCACCCAAGCTCAAAAGGAGCAGTGGCTGCCCGGCGTTGCGAGCGGCGACATCATCGCGTCTTTCGCGCTCACCGAGCCCGACAATGGCTCTGACGCCGCCGGTATCCGCACCTCGGCACGGCGTGACGGCGGCGATTTCGTGATCAACGGCACCAAACGCTATATCACCAATGCCGTGCGCGCCGGTGTCTTCACCGTCTTTGCGCGCACCGACCCCGAGAAAGACGGGGCCGACGGCGTCTCCGCCTTCATCGTTCCGGCGGATACCCCCGGCATCACCGTTGCCAAACCCGACCGAAAGCTCGGTCAGCGCGGCACCAAGACATCCGACGTCATCTTTGACAACGTGCGGGTTCCCGAAAGCGCCATCCTTGGTGGTCCGGAGCGGTTGAATCAAGGGTTCCGCACAGCGATGAAAGTGCTCGATCGCGGACGCATCCACGTCGGTGCCATGGCCGTGGGCCAAAGCCAGCGGATGCTCGACATCGCCACCGACTACGCGCTGGAGCGCAAGCAGTTCGGCAAACCGATCGGTGAGCACCAGCTGGTGCAGGGTATGCTGGCAGATTGTCAGGCCGAGTTGCACGCCGCGCGCGCGCTCGTCCGCGCAACGGCAGACACCTTCGACCGCGAAGGCAAGGCGATCATCGAGGCCTCCTGCACAAAGTATTTCTGCACCGAAGCTGCGGGCCGCATCGCCGACCGCGCGCTGCAGATCCATGGCGGCGCGGGATATATGGCCGAATATGACATCGAGCGGCTCTATCGCGATATCCGTCTGCTGCGGATCTACGAGGGCACAAGCCAGATCCAGCAACTGGTCATCGCGCGGCGTACGCTCGCGCAGCGGGCGGCCTGAGCCATGGCGGCGCAGCAGCCCCGCAGTCTTGCAGACATGCCGCCGCAGTCGAAGTTCTCGGTCCTTCTGGGGATCGAGATCGTCACCTGCACTCCGCAGGAAGTGGTCTGCACAATGGTGGTGACAGAGGACATGTCGAACCGCAACGGCGTGCTGCACGGCGGCGCGCTGATGACCCTGTCAGACACCGCGGCGGGAACGGCCTCGTTCATCAGCAGCCCGGCGGACGTTTCCAACACCACGGTAGAGGCGAAGACCAATTTCATTCGCCCGGTAAAGCTGGGCGACACGGTGACCGCGCGCTGCGAGCCGGTCCATGTGGGCCGGGCGACCTCGGTGCTGCAGATCACCATGACGCGGGGCGACGGCAAGGTCGTCGGCGTCACGACCCAGACCCACCTGTTTCTGGGCTGGAAGGACTAAGAGGCATGAAAGGGGAGGAGACATGAAAGACATCGAGACAGGGGCCGTTGGGCCGCAGGCCGCCTATGAGGTGTATCTCGCCGCGGGTCGCTTCATGATTCAGCGGGCTCAGAGCACTGGCGAATATGTGTTCTGGCCCAAGGTCACATCGCCCTCCGGCGCCACCGATCTCGAATGGATCGAGGCCAAGGGCACCGGGACAATCTATGCCATCACCGTCAACCGCGCCCGGGCTGGTTCCTGGAACGTCGCGCTGGTCGAGCTTGATGAAGGTGTCCGCATGATGTCGACGCTGCCCGCCGTGGAAACCGCCGAGATCGGCGCACGGGTGAAGGCCCGTATCGAAGACACCGAAGACGGACCCCGCGTGGTCTTTGATCTGATCACGGAGGACGCGGCATGAGCGAGAGCATGCGGGGAAAATCCGCCATCGTAGGGATGGCAACCGCCGGCGTCGGTGAGGCGCCGGGCTTTTCGGCCATGGAGCTTCTGGGTCAGGCGGCGGTCAAGGCGGTGAATGACGCCGGGCTCAAGCTTCAGGACATCGACGGCGTCTTCGCGGCCACCAGCAGCCATGCCTTCCCGACCATGAGCGTGGTCGAATATCTTGGACTGAAACCGAAGTTCTTCGACGGCACGAATGTCGGCGGGTCGAGCTTCGAGATGCATCTGCTGCAGGCGACGCTGGCCCTCGAGGCCGGTCTCTGCGACGCGGCGCTGGTCTGCTACGGCTCGAACCAGCGCACCGCGGGCGGCCGCCTCGTCTCGATGAGCGAGCCGCAATGGCACGAAACCCCCTACAAGCCGCGCCATCCGATCACCGCCTACGCGCTGGCGACCAGCCGCCACATGGCCGAATATGGCACCACGCGCGAGCAATTGGCCGATGTGGCACTTGCGGCGCGGGGCTGGGCCAACCTCAATCCCGAGGCCTTTGCCCGTGGCCCGCTCAGCAAGGACGAGGTGCTGTCGGCGCGGATGATTTCGGACCCGCTGACCAAGGCCGACTGCTGCCTTGTGACCGATGGCGCTGCGGCCTGTGTGCTGGTGCGTGCCGAGCGGGCAAAGGACCTGCCGGGCAAGCCGGTCTATTTCCTCGGCGCGGGCGGCGCGAATTATCACCGCTCGATTGTGGCGATGCCGGATCTGACCACCACGGCCGCCGCCGAAAGCGGACCGCGCGCCATGGAGATGGCCGGGGTGCGCCACGCCGATCTCGATCTGGCGATGGTCTATGACGCCTTCACCATCAACACGATCCTGTTCCTCGAGGATCTCGGCTTCTGCCCCAAGGGCGAGGGCGGGCGCTTTGTCGAGGATGGGCGCATCGCGCCCGGCGGCGAGCTTGCGGTCAACACCAATGGCGGCGGCCTCTCATGCGTGCATCCGGGGATGTATGGCCTCTTTCTCATCGCCGAGGCTGTCACGCAGATCCGTGGCGAGGCGGGAGAGCGGCAAATCGAGGACTGCAACCTTGCCCTGTGCCACGGCAACGGCGGCACGCTGTCCAGCCAATGTACCGCAATTCTCGGATCGGAGGCCGCGCTGTGACCACTCTGTCCCATATCGACGGGCTCATCGCCCCGCGTTCGGTTGCGGTGATCGGCGCCTCGGACGACGTCACCCGGATCGGCGGACGCCCGATCGCCGCGATGCTGCGCGCGGGCTACGAAGGGCGCATCCTGCCGGTCAATCCAAAGCGCGAAACGGTGCAGGGCCTGCCCTGCTACGCCAGCGTTGACGATCTGCCCGAGACGCCCGATGCAGCGCTGATCGCAGTGCCGGCCAAGCTTGTCCCCGAAACCATCGAGGCGCTTGGGCGCAAGGGCTGCAAGGCCGCGACGTTGTTCTCGGCGGGCTTTGCCGAGGTCGGCGCGGAGGGTGAGGCGGCGCAGCGCGAGCTTGTCGCGCTGGCGCGGCGTCACGGCATGCGCATCCTCGGGCCCAACACGCTGGGCGTCTACAATGTGGACATCGGCTATTACGGCACCTTCTCCTCGTCGCTCGACACCGGCCTGCCGCGACCGGGCAATATCGGCATCGCCAGCCAGTCCGGAGCCTTCGGCGCGCATCTCGGGGCGCTCGCACGGGATCAGGGCTTGGGTTGCTCGGTGCTCATCACCACTGGCAATGAGGCCGATATCACCGTCGCCGATGCGATCCGCTGGATGGCCGAAAGCGACAGTACCGACGTGATCTGCACCTATATGGAAGCGATCAACGACGCCCCCGCGCTGCTCGAGGCGCTTGATGTCGCGCGGGCCGCAGGCAAGCCGGTGCTGGCGCTGAAGTCCGGTCGTTCAGCGGTCGGCGCGCGCGCGGCAGCCTCGCACACCGCCTCGCTCACCGGCGATGCCGTTGTGGCCGACGCGGTGCTTTCTGATCACGGCGCGATCATCCTGCGCGATCCCGAAGCGATGATGGACATCGCCTACGCAGCCTCCAAGAAGGTGTTTCCGGCGCAGCATTCGCTTGGCATCGTGACGGTGAGCGGCGGCGCAGGCATCGTGGCCAGCGACGAGGCCGAGCGCGTGGGCCTGCCGATGCCCGCGATGCCCGAGGCGGCGCAGGCGGCGCTGAAGGCCGCGCTGCCCTATGCCTCGCCGGTGAACCCGCTGGACTGCACCGCGCAGGCGCTGAATGACCCCTCGCTGCTGGAGCTATTCACCCGCAAAGGGCTCGAGGACGGCGGCTATGGCGCTGTGCTCTGCTTCCTGACCTATGTCGCCGGAAGCCGGGCCATGTCCGACGTGATCCTTGAGGCGATGGCACCGCTGCGCGCGGCCTTCCCGGACCGGATCATCGCCTTCTGCGCGCTTGGCGAGCGCGAGGTGCTACAGCGCTACGACGACGCGGGCATCCTCATCTTCAACGATCCCTGCCGAGCGGTGCGCGCCCTCGATGCGATCCTGCGTCTTGGCGCGGGGCAGGCGCGCGGCGCAGGTGCCGCTCCGCCTGAGACCACGCCCGTCGAGCTTCCAGAGGGGACGCCGGACGAGGCGCAGGCCAAGGCCCTGCTTGCCGCCGCCGGGATCGCCGCTGCGCCCGAACAAGCCGTGCAAAGCGCCGACGAGGCCGTCGCGACCGCCGAGGCCTTTGGCTACCCGGTGGTGATGAAGATCCTGTCACCGGACATCCTGCACAAGTCGGACATCGGCGCGGTCAAGCTGAACATCCGCAGCGCCGAGGCGGTGCGCACGGCGCATGCCGACATTCTGAAGGCGGCGCAGACCCATGCGCCGAACGCTGCGGTGACCGGTGTGCTCGTCGCCAAGCAACTCTCGGGCGGGGTCGAATGCCTGATGGGGATCAACCGCGACCCCACATTCGGGCCGGTCGCCGTGTTCGGGCTCGGCGGTATCTTCGTCGAACTGCTCAATGACGTTGCGCTGCGCGCTTGTCCCTTTGGGCCGGAAACCGCGCGCGAGATGATCCTGTCGATCCGCAGTGCCGCGATTTTGCAGGGCGCGCGCGGACAGGCACCAGCGGACATCGACGCTTTGGCCCAGATGCTCTCGCGCCTGTCAGTCTTTGCGGCGGGCGCGGGCGAGCGGCTGGTGTCGATCGACCTTAATCCGGTGCTGGCGATGCCCGAGGGGCAGGGGGCCTTTGCGCTCGACGCGGTCATCGAACTGGACCGGCAGGAGGCCGCAGCCCATGGCCATTGACTATGACCACCTGATGAACTTCGACATTCCCGAGGTGCGCCAGAGCTACGGCCCTGCCGAGGTCGCGCGCTTTGGGCTGACCGTCGGCATGGGGCAGGATCCGATGGACATGAAGCAGCTCGCCTATGTCGGCGCGCTGGCCGACGATCAGCGCGCCATGCCTGCGATGGCCAACATTCTGGGCCATCCCGGGTTCTGGCTGGGGCGCCCGGAGACCGGGGTCAACGCGGTCAAGCTGGTGCACGGCGAGCAGGGCATGACGATCCACCAGACGCTTCCCGCCGAGGGCAGCGTGATCGCCAAGACCCGCGTCACCGGGCTGGTCGACAAGGGTGAAGGGCGCGGCGCGCTGCTCTATTCGGAAAAGGAGATCCGCGAGGCCGAGAGCGGCACGCTGCTGGCGACCTGCCGTGGCACCACCTTTCTGCGCGGCGACGGCGGGTTTGGAGGTCCGGACGGCCCGGTGAAGCCGCCGCATCCGATGCCGGAGAGCGCGCCCGACCATGTGTTCGACACGCCGACCCGGCCCGAGCAAGCGCTTGCCTACCGTTGGAACGCCGATCCGAACCCATTGCATCTGGACCCGCGGGTGGCCGCCAAGGCCGGGTTCGAACGGCCCATCCTGCACGGGCTCTGCACCTTTGGCTGCGCTGCCCACGCCCTGCTTGCGGTGATGTGCGACTACGATGCCGACCGGTTTGGTGCGATGGACGGGCGGTTCACCGCCTTCGTTTATCCGGGCGAGACGCTGCGGACAGAGATTTGGGACGACGGATCGTTCCGCACGCGCGTGCTGGAACGCGACAAGGTCGCGATTGGCAACGGGATTTTCAAGCTGAGGGAGGCGGCATGAGCATCGAGACGCAAAAGGGCGAGGACGGGCTTCTCGTCATCACGCTGAACGAGCCGGACCGGCGCAACCCGATCGGCCATGCGGCCCGGCTGGCGTTGGCAGAGGCGCTGTCCGAGGCTGCAACCGACGATGCGGTGCGCGCCGTTGTCCTGACGGGCGCGGGCGGGCATTTCTCGGCGGGGGGCGATATCCGCGATCAGGGCCAGCGCAGCCTCGGTGCCCACCGTGAACGGTTCGCGGTCATTGGCGATGTGGTCACCCGCATGGCGCGCTTTCCCAAACCGCTGGTTGCTGCGGTTGAGGGCTGGGCTGCGGGCGGGGGCTTTGCCCTTGCGCTGGCCTGCCCATTGGTCGTGGCCTCGCGCGACGCGAAATTCGTGGCCAGTTTCACCAAGATCGCGCTGATGCCCGACTTGGGGCTGCTGAGCACGCTGCCCGCGCGGATCGGGGCGGCCAAGGCACGGCGCCTCATCCTCAGCAACCGCGTCGTCGCCGCGCCGGAAGCCGAAACGCTCGGCATCGTGGACGAGCTTGCGGACCCGGGCGAAGCTTTGCGCGTCGCCTCAGCCCTTGCATTGCAGGAAGCGCAGGGGCCCGCCATGGCCCGGCAGGCGATCCTTGACTGGTTCGCGCGGGATCTGGCGGCGGCGCTTGAATACGAGCAGGCGATGCAGCCGATCCTTCTGAACAGCGCGGATGCCGCAGAGGGGCGGGCGGCCTTTGCCGAAAAAAGGCCGCCGCAGTTCCGGGGATGCTGAGCCTTCGGGGGGCGGCGTCCCCCGACGATCTGGCAGGCGGCAGGGCCCTGCCCAAGACCCTGCGGCGGATCGCCATGGTCACTGTCATGGCGACCGCTGTGCTTTTGGTTTTCGTCGACATGCGCGCCCTGACATTGCTGGGCGCGGCGGCGCTGGTGCTGTTCCTGCTTCTGGCATGGCGCCAGTTCAGAACCGGCACCTGGGTGCCGATCCTGCTGTCGGTCGCTGTTCTTGTGCTGGCTCTCCGGCAGGGCGTCGCCGCCGAGGTTCTCTGGCGGGCCGCGGATCGGATGGTTTTTCTGTCTGCGCTGATCGCGATGCTGGGCACTTTGCGCTCGGCGGCTGCGATCGCGCCAGAGGTGCTGCAGGCCGGGGCCTATGTCACCAACCAGCCCGCGTCGCGCCGCTATCTTGCGATGACCTTCGGTGGGCATCTTTTCGGCGTGCTGATCAATTTCGGCGGGCTCGCGCTGCTCCTCGATCTTGCCAAACGCGCAATGACCACCGAAGCCGCCGCCCATCTGCCCGCAGACGCGCGAGAGGCGCGGCTGCGGCGCATGACGCTGGCGGTGATCCGGGGCTTTTCGATGATCTCGCTCTGGTCGCCCTTCGGCTTTGCGACAAACGCGATCCTGATCGCGGTGCCCGGCGTGTCCTATATGGACTTTGGCCCCGTCGGCTTTGCCATGTCCTTTGTGTTTGTCGCCATCGGTTGGAGCCTCGACCGGCTTGACGGGCGGCGCTTCCGCAGGCTTGGTTTGCCCCGTCCAAGCCCGCCGCCCGGCAGCTGGCGCGGTGCGGTGGCTCTGGTTGCGCATGTGCTGGCACTGGGGGCGAGCGTTTTCGCCGCACACGAGCTGACGCCCCTCAGCTTTCAGCAGGCCCTGATCTGTGCCGTTCCGGTCTACGCCCTGCTCTGGGCCGCATCCGCCGGACGCCGGACCATGGGGCAGGCGTCTGCCGGGGTCGGCGCGGCAACCCGCGCCACATGGGCTCGTCTATCCGACCTTGGGGCCGAAGTTGGCGTCTTTGCTGCAGCGGGGTTCCTGCCGGTGCTGTTGCTGGCTTTGCTGCCGACCGAGGATCTTCGGGCGTCCATCGTCGCGCTGGGGCTGGGTCCGCTGTCGCTGACATTGGGGCTGAGCCTGCTGACGGTGGTGATGGCGCTTTGCGGCGTGAATCCGATCGTCTCGGCCTCAGTCTTTGGGTCGATCGCGGCGCAGCTGGAGGTTCCGGGGCTGAGCAACACCGCGATCGCGCTCGCCATCACCGGCGGCTGGACAGCGGTGATTGGCCTGTCGCCGTTCATCACCACGCTGGTCATCGCCGCCACGATCATGGGCCGCAGCACCAGCAGGATCGGGCTCGTGTGGAATGGGCCCTACTGCCTTGCCATTTTCCTGACGTGGGCGCTGTTCCTCACCGCCTTGATGTAGAGCGGCGCGATCTAGCGGAAGAACACTTCGCTTTGGGCATAAATCCACCCGCCGACATGCCCAATGGGCATTGCCGGATCCTCAAAGCGTTGTGCCCGGCCATTGCCCCGCTGCCACCATGGCGTGCACTTCCGCCGTCAGGAACTCTGCAAAGTTGCTGGTCAGCCGCGAACCGGGCCGGTTCAGAGGCGTCATCAGCACAAGCGTCCGGTCAATCGTACGCCGAACGATTGGCCGCGCGATGAGCCGCCCCTCACGCACCTGATTGATCACGCTCACAAGCGGCAAGATGGTGCTGCCAAGACCGCGCTCGACGAAGGCGAGCATGGTCGGCAGAATATCGATCTCGAGCACCACGTCGAGATCGATCCGCTCGTCCAATGCAATTGCCTCGACCCGCCCGCGCAGCCCGTGCTCGGGGTTGGGCAGGATCAGCGGCTTTTCCAGCGCATCGCGCACGGGAATCGGCACGCCATCGCGCGCGCCGTCGGCCTTTGCGGTCTGGATCAGGAAAAGCTGCTCTATAATAATGGGTTGCGCCTTGATCGACGGGGATTTCTGGCCCTCATACGCCACACCCAGATCGATCTTTCCGCGCAAGAGCCAGTCTTGAACATGGCCACTGAAGCCCGAGATGATGCGCAGCTTCACATCGGGGAATTTGGTCAGAGTCCGCTCGATGAGGTGGGTGGCAAGGATCTCGGACACCGTGGGCGGCAGGCCCAGCGTCACCGTGCCCGAAAGCGGCGCGCGGTTGCCCGAGATGTCCCCGGCCATGTCCTCGACGTCCTCAAGGATCGCCTTCGCGCGGCGGGCCAGCCGAATGCCTTCCTCGGTGGGCATGACACCGCGCCCGTGACGCCGCAAAAGCGACACGCTGAGCTCGTCTTCGAGCGCCTTGACCACGCGGCTTAGCGCCGGCTGTGCGATGTTGAGGCGCTCGGCGGCGGCGGTGATACTGCTCAGTTCGACCACCTGAATGAAGTAGCGCAGCTGACGGAAATCCATTCATACCTCATTTGCATCTCTGTTATCTACATAATGCATTTGAAACATGGCTTCCAGTTCGCCAAGCTCGTGAGTGGAGGAAGACGTCACTCCCGCGCGGCCTGCCTTTGGCAGCCCCGGGATGCGGGTCACTGGAGGAGTGACCCGTCTGCGTTTTCCGATGCACAGGGAGGATTGCATGAAGACCGGATTGAAATTCGGGGTCGCTGTCGGCGGCCTCGTGGCATTGAGCACGTTTGGCGCAGCGGCACAGGAGTTGCCGAACACCATGGTCTGGACGTCCTACGACGTCGGCTCGGCCGGATACGCCGAAGCCTCGGCGATTGCCGACGCCTTTGGCAAAGAGTTCGGCACCCGCGTGCGGATTCAGCCCTCGGGCAGCGGCATCGGTCGTCTGCAGCCACTGCTGCAGGGTCGTGCCGATTACGCCTTTCTTGCGACCGAGGCATTTTTCGTCGCTGAGGGTGCCTTCGATTTCGCCACCCGCGAGTGGGGCCCGCGCGAGCTGCGCGCCGTCGCCGGTCGTCCGGCCGGGATCACGCTGATCGCGGCGGGTGACGCCGGGATCGAGAATGTCGCCGATGCCCGCGGCAAGCGCATCGCCTTCGTGGCAGGCAACCCGTCCGTGAACGTCAAATGCGAAGCCATCCTCGCCTTCGGCGGGCTGACCCTCGACGATGTCGAGGTCGTCACGTTCCCGACCTACGCGGCGGCCATGTCCTCGATGACCCGCAACGAATCCGACGCGACCTGCACCACGCCGACCACCAGCCAGCTCTATGAACTGGCGGAAAGCCCGCGCGGCATCCACTACGCGCCGCTGGAGGCGGACAACGCCGCCGGATGGGAAGGGCTGCTGAAGGTGCTGCCGATCATGGGGCCGTCTGACGAAGACGTGGCCGCGGGTCTCCCGGAAGGCGAGATCGCCAAGATGGCGGCCTATCGGTATCCGGTGATCACCACCACCGCGGAAAAGAGCGCGGATGAAGTCTATAACTTCATCAAGGCGCTCGACGAGAGCTATGACCTTTATAAGGACGGCACCGCAACCATGCCGCGCTGGACGCTCGAGAAGTCCGGCAAGCCTGCGATCGATGTGCCGTTCCACGAAGGGGCCATCCGCTATCTCAAGGAAAAAGGCATCTGGACCGATGAGGATGATGCCTGGAACGCCAAGCGGATCGAGCGCATGGACGCGCTGCTGGCCGCTTGGGACGAGTTCAAGCCGCAGAACGAAGGCCTGTCGGACGAAGAGTTCGCCGAAGCCTGGATGGCCAAGCGCGCCGAGGTCGTCGCGGGCCTGAACTGAACCACAGTTCCTTGAACCTCCCCGGCGCGAGACGCGCCGGGGCACTTCTTGCCTTGATCAGGAAGAGACCATGGATTCCGACAAGACCATCGATGCCGCGACGTCCGCAGAACATCCCCCTGCGCCGACGGCAAGCGCGCCGCCCCCGTTCCCCGGCCAGACCCTCATCAGAGCGATCGTCATGGCGATGGGAGCCCTTGGGGTGGTCATGGCGATCAACCAGCAGTTCCTGTTGAACCTTTTCGGGTTCCAACCGCTGGGCAACGCCTATCTTTATTACCTCATCGGCATCTTTCTGGCCGTGGCCTTCCTGTTGCTTCCGGTCAGCACCCTGCACCCGCGGCGGCTCTGGTGGATCAATCCGATCCTTGCGGTCGCAGCTCTGGTCAGCGCCGGATGGCTCGGGATGCACGGGCTCGACATTATCCAGAAGGGCTGGGAATACGATGCGCCGCCGATGGCCGATGTGATGGCCTCGGTGCTGATCGTGCTGGTACTCGAAGGCGTGCGCCGCGCGGGCGGGCCGATCCTGCTGGTGACCGCGCTGCTTTTCGGAGCTTACCCGCTTTACGCCGACTATATGCCCGGCTTCCTGTGGGGCACCGAATATTCGCTGGTCGGCACGGTCCGGGCGCATGTGCTGGGCGTCGAGTCGATCATCGGCATCCCGATGCAGGTGGTCGCCGAGCTGGTCATCGGCTTTGTGATCTTTGGCTCCGTCCTAGTTGCGACCAAGGGCAGCGACTTCTTCATGGAGCTGGCCTCGGCGCTGCTCGGGCACAGCCGGGGCGGCCCCGCGAAAGTGGCGGTGATGGGTTCGGGCATTCTTGGCTCGCTCTCGGGCAGCGTGATCTCGAACATCCTGACCTCTGGGCCCTTCTCGATCCCGACCATGCGGCGCGTCGGCTATCCGGCGCATTACGCAGCCGCCGTCGAGGCCTGTGCTTCGACCGGCGCCACGCTGATGCCGCCGGTGATGGGCACGGTCGCCTTTGTCATGGCCTCGTTCCTTGGGGTGCAATATTCCAGCATCGTGATCGCCGCGGTCATTCCGGCGCTGATGTTCTATGTGGCGCTGCTGTTCCAAGTCGATATGTACGCCGCGCGACGCGGTCTGCGGGGCCTGCCGCGCAGCGAGATGCCCGCGATCTGGCCGGTGCTGAAGTCGGGCTGGCCGTACCTCTTGAGCCTTGCTGTGCTGATCTTTGTGCTGATGGGTCTGCGCATGGAAGCCCGCTCGCCCTATTACGCCTCTGTGGTGATGCTGGTGGCGACGGCGTTCAACAAGGACACCCGTCTGACACTGGGCCGGGCCAAGGCGCTGCTGCTCGACATCTCGGCGAACATCGCCAGCCTTGTCGCCGTGCTGGCGGGGATTGGGCTTGTGGTCGGCGGCCTGTCCTACACCGGCGTCGCCGGGGCGTTCTCCCGCGAGCTGCTGCTCTATGCCGGTGGCAACACGGCGCTTATGCTGATTGCCGGCGCGGTGACGAGCTTTGTGCTTGGCATGGGGATGACGGTGACCGCCTGCTACATCTTCCTGTCGATCCTGCTGGCACCGGCGCTGGTGCAGGCCGGGCTCAACCCGATCGCCAGCCACCTCTTCATCCTGTACTGGGGCATGCTGTCCTACATCACCCCGCCGGTGGCGCTGGCCGCGATCACCGCCGCGAATGTCGCCGGATCGAAGCCCATGCAGACCGGGTTCCATGCCATGCGCCTTGGGATGCCGCTCTTCGTGCTGCCCTTCATCTTCGTCTACGACCCGGCGCTGATCATGGAAGGCACATGGCTGCAAATCCTCGAACGGGTGGCGCTGACGCTCGTGGCGATCTGGGCAATCACCTCGGCCTTCGAGGCCTGGATCTACAAGGTCGGCAAGATCGGCGCCTTGAGCCGGGTCGCCTTTGGCCTCGGGGGCGTGCTGATCCTCTTCCCCGAACTGACCACCAGCCTCATCGGCGCAGCGGTGCTGCTTGCGGTGATCGCCATAAACCTTGGGCTTGGACGCCGCAGAAGCGCCGTGAAGGCGTAAGTCAGAAGTCAGGAGACATTCAAATGGACAAGAGTGTGACGGGCCTAGAGAGCGCCGTCGCCCCGATCTCCGACGGCGCGTCGGTGATGATCGGCGGCTTCGGATCCTCGGGCATTCCGTTCGGCCTGATCGATGCGCTGCTCGAACAGGGCGCCACGGGGCTCACGGTGATCTCGAACAACGCAGGGGCTGGCGAGACCGGCATCGCCAAGCTGCTGAAGGCGGGGCGCGTGGCACGGGTGATCTGTTCCTACCCGCGCTCGCCCGGCTCGATCTGGTTCGAAAAGCGCTACGAGGCCGGGGAAGTCGAGCTTGAGGTGGTGCCGCAGGGCACGCTGGCCGAACGCATCCGCGCCGCAGGTGCCGGGCTGGGCGGGTTCCTGACCCCCACGGGCTTTGGCACGCTGCTCGCCGAGGGCAAGGAGACGCGGATGATTGATGGGCGCGGCTATGTGCTCGAGGCCCCGCTGCACGCCGATTTCGCGCTGCTGCGGGCGGATCGCGGCGACAAATGGGGCAATCTCAGCTTCCACGCCACGGCACGCAATTTCAACCCGGTGATGGCGATGGCCTCGCGGCATGCGGTGGCCGAAGTGCGGGAACTGTCCGAGCAGCCGCTCGATCCGGAACATGTGGTGACGCCGGGCATCTTCGTGCAGGGCGTCGTGGAATACGGGGTGCGCCCATGACCGTCCAGAAGCTGAACGCCCAAACCCTGAATGCGCTGAGCGATGCCGAGCTTGCCGCCCGCGTCGCGCAGGACATCCCCGACGGGTCCTATGTGAACCTTGGCATCGGCAAGCCCACGCATGTTTCATCCTATGTGCCCGAAGGGCGCGAGGTGACCTATCATTCCGAGAACGGGCTTCTTGGTGTTGGGCCGACCCCGCCCGAGGGCGAAGAGGACGTCGAGCTGATCGACGCCAGCAAGCGCTATGTCACCGCCGCGCCCGGCGCCGCCTATTTCGAACATTCCGACAGCTTTGCAATGATGCGAGGCGGGCACATCGATATTGCCGTGCTTGGCGCCTACCAAGTGGCCGAGAACGGCGATCTGGCAAATTGGGCGACGCTGGACGAGAAGTTTCCGCCAGCCGTCGGGGGGGCCATGGACCTCGTCGTTGGGGTGCCGCGGATCTTCGTGATGATGCGCCACGTCAACCGGGATGGCACGCCGAAGCTGCTCAAACGCTGCACGTATCCGCTGACCGGCCTTGGCGTTGTCAGCCGGGTCTACACCGATCTTGCCGTGCTTGACGTGACCCCCGCCGGTTTCCGTCTGGTCGAGCTTACGCCGGGCAACAGCCTTTCGGACGTGCAGGCGATGACCGAAGCCACCATCCTGACCTGAAGGAGGAGACCATGCCCAAACGCAAGGACAAGCTGACCTCCGAGATCGGCTGGAGCACCCCAGATCGGATCACCGTGCGCGGCCTCGATCTGCCGACCGAGATCCTCGGCGAGATGAACCTTGGCGATCTTGCCTTCCTGCTCACGGCGCATCGCAAACCGACACCAGAGGAATCGAAGGTCTTCAACGCCATCGTTATCACGCTGGTGGAGCATGGCATCACCCCCTCGGCCATGGTCGCACGGCTGACCTATATGGGCGCGCCGGAGTCGCTGCAGGCGGCGGTGGCGGCGGGGCTGAGCGGCCTTGGCACGGTGTTCGTCGGCTCGATGGAGGGCGCGGCGCGCCTTCTCTATGAGGCGTTGCCCGCAGAAAAGCTCGGCACCGGGGCCGACCTTGATCGCATCGCCAAGGAGGTGGTCGCGGACTACGCCGCGCGCAAGCAGATTCTGCCGGGGCTCGGTCATCCGCTGCACAAGCCCGTCGATCCGCGCACGCCGCGCCTGTTCGAGATCGCTGCTGAAAACGGCCTGTCGGGCGAGTATGTCGCGCTTATGCAAGCCATTCAGCGCGAGGCCGAGGCAGCGCGTGGCAAACCCCTGCCGATCAATGCGACAGGCGCGATCGGAGCGATCTGCTGCCAGTTTGGCTTTCCATGGCAGATCGTGCGCGGTTTCGGGGTCATGGCGCGGTCGATCGGCCTCGTCGGGCACATCCTCGAAGAGCGCAGCGACCCGATTGCCTTTGAACTGTGGCAGCGGACCGAAGAGGAAATTCTGCGCAACAACGGCCCGCAGGCCAGCTGATGCCGGGGGCGTGGTTCGGAAACACGGCGCGGCTGCAGGACAGCGTCCGACGCCGGGATAGCCGGAGCATCTCATGGATATGAAAAGCCTTTCTGACCAGACGCCAAGCTTTCCGCTGTTTGTGTCAGCGGCACGGCCAGACGTCTTTGCCGCCGCGTGCAGCGCAGGGTCGGACATGGTCGTGATCGACTTCGAGGACTCGGTTGCCCCCGACAGCAAGGCGGCGGTGCGGCGCATCCCGCAAAGCGCGCTGCCGCAAGAACGCTCGGTGAAGCTTTACCTGCGGGTCAATGGCACCGGCACGGTGTGGCACCGCGATGACGTCGCCTTTGCCCGGATGGCCGGGGTCGACGGGGTCGTCCTGCCCAAGAGCGAAAGCGCAGAGGAGATCACCGCGCTGCGCCAAGCACTCGCCCCGGGGCAGAAGGTGATCGCGCAGATCGAGACAGTGCGCGGCCTGTCGCGGGTCGAGGAAATCGCTCAGGTCGCGGACCGGCTGGCCTTGGGATCCATCGACCTGTCCGAAGATCTGGGCTGTGCCCACACCCGCATTGCGCTGCTGCCGCTGCGCAGCCGCCTCGTGCAGGCGGCACGGCTGGCCGGAGCCCCGGCGCCGCTCGATGGGGTGACCATAAGCGTGACCGACGCCGACGCCATCACCGATGACGCCATGCATGCAAGCGAGCTGGGCTTTGGCGGAAAATGCCTGATCCATCCGCGACAGCTGCCGCCGGCGCGGGCGGGCTTTCGCACCCAGCCGCAAGACCTCGACTGGGCGCGCCATGCGCTCGAGGCAGAAGACAGCGCGCTGCCCGATGCCGAGGGGGAAGTGCTGGGATCGCCGGTGGTTGTGCGGGCGCGTCGGCTCCTGCTGCGCGGTCAGGCGCAGACTAGGCAGGGCACTGTCGAAGGATCGGCGATCGCTGTTCCGGTCAGCGCGCCCTCTGCCCGCCAGCAACCAGCGGGCCGGGACCGGCCCGGCCAAGGACCATCAGGAAAGTGAGGATCGCATGACCGAGCAACGCCACATCGCGCCACAGGACCAGATCGCCGGGCTGCGGGCTGGCCTGAAACTGCCGCTGATCGGCGCTCCGATGTTTCTGGCCTCGGGGGTGGATCTGGTTGTCGCCCAGTGCAAGGCGGGCATCATCGGCACCTTCCCCTCGCTCAATGCGCGCCCCGCGGCGCAGCTCGATGAATGGCTGACCGAGATCCAAGCCCAGCTCGACACCCACCGGCAAGAGACCGGCGAGACGCCCGCGCCCTTTGGCGTGAACCTGATCGTAAATGACTACAACACCCGTCTCGACGAAGACCTCGCCACCATCGTGCGTCACCGCGTTCCGCTGGTGATCACCTCGCTTTCCGCGCCCGACAAAGTGGTCGAGGCGGTGCACGGCTATGGCGGTCTGGTGTTTCATGACGTGGTCAAGGCCCGCCACGCGCGCCGTGCGGTTGCGGCTGGGGTCGACGGGCTGATCCTCGTCTGCTCTGGCGCGGGCGGTCACGCCGGGACGCTCAGCCCCTTTGCGTTGGTTGAGGAGGTGCGCAGCTTCTACGACGGGCCGCTGGCACTGTCGGGCGCCATTGCGAATGGCCGCGCGATCCTCGCCGCTGAGGTGCTCGGCTGCGATTTCGCCTATGCCGGAACGGTGTTCATTCCCACCGAAGAGGCGATCGCGCCCGAGGGCCACAAGCAGATGGTCGTCGCGGCGGCCTCGGACCAGATCCTCTATACGCCGCTGTTCTCGGGCACCCATGCCAATTACCTCGCGCCGAGCATCGAGGCGGCGGGGGTCGATCTCGATGAGGCACGGCTGGCGCAGCCGCGCCGCATGGGGGCCAAGACCGATCCCGACAGGCCGCGCGCTTGGTCGCAGGTCTGGAGCGCGGGGCAGGCCGTGGCGCAATCGCGCGCTCTGCAACCTGCCGCCGAGGTCGTTGCACGGCTCGAACGCGAATACCACGCCGCGAAGACGGCGCTCTGCGGCCAAGGAGGAGACGCACAATGAGCCAGACCCACCAGAGCAATGTCCCCGACAGCCGGGGCATGAACGCCTATCACGCAGACCCGAGCTTTGCGGCGCTGCTGTCGGTCTATGTGCCAAAATCCCTGCACCCGGTTCTTGAGCCGCAGCTGGAGCGCATGGGCGCATTGGTCGGCGACCGGCTCGAGCAATTGGCACTGGCCGCAGACAAGAACCCGCCCACCCTGTCGCTGCGCGACCGGACCGGCGCGGCGGTTCAGCGCATCGAGAAACACCCCGCCTATGAAGAGCTCGAGCGCTATGCCTTCGGCGAGTTCGGCCTTGCCGCCATGTCGCACCGCGGCGGCGTCTTTGGCACGCCTGACAAGCTGCACCCGATGGCGAAATACGCGCTGGTCTATCTCTTCGTGCAGGCGGAGTTCGGGCTGTGCTGTCCGCTCAGCATGACAGACTCGCTGACCCGCACCCTGCGCAAGTTCGGCTCGAATGAGCTGGTCTCGCGCTACCTCGACCGTCTGACGAGTCAGGACATGGACAACCTCTTCCAGGGCGCGATGTTCATGACCGAACAGGCGGCGGGATCCGACGTTGGCGCGGTCGAGACCGTGGCACGCCAGCAGGACGGCGGCTGGAAGCTCTATGGAGACAAATGGTTCTGCTCGAATCCTGATGCGGCGCTGGCAATGGTGCTCGCACGGCCAGAGGGCGGCGAGAGTGGCACCCGTGGCCTGTCGCTTTTCCTGCTGCCACGGCACCTGCCGGACGGGCGGCTCAACGATTACCGGATCATCCGGCTCAAGGACAAGATGGGCACGCGCTCCATGGCCTCGGGCGAGATCGTCCTCGAAGGCGCCGAAGCCTATCTGGTCGGCGAGGCGGGGCAGGGCTTCAAGCAGATGACCGACATGATCAACATGTCGCGGCTCGCCAACGGCGTGCGCAGCGCCGGGCTGATGCGGCGCTCGGTCGCCGAGGCGCTGCACATCTCGCGGCACCGCCGCGCCTTTGGCAAATCCCTGATGGACATGCCGCTGATGCGGCGGCAACTGGCCAAGATGCTGCTGGCCGCAGAGCAGGGCCGCAGCATGGTCTTCCATACCGCGCAGGTGCTCGATGCGGCGGACCGCGGTGATGCCGAGAAGGCCAAAGTGCTGCGCATCCTTACACCGCTGGTGAAATTCCGCGCCTGCCGCGATGCCCGTAAGGTGGCGGGCGACGCGATGGAGGTGCGCGGCGGCTGCGGTTACATCGAGGAATGGTCCGACGCCCGCGTGCTGCGCGACGCGCATCTGGGCTCGATCTGGGAAGGCACCAGCAACATCGTCGCGCTCGACGTCCTGCGCGCAGCGCGGCGCGAGGGTGCCTTCGACGCGCTTGACGCGCATCTGCGCGCCTGCCTGTCCGAGATCGACGCGCCGCTGGCAGAGCGGCTTGGCGCGGCGCTTGACCGGGTGGCGGCGCTGTTGCGCACAACCTCTGGTCAGGAGGGTCCGGCAGAGGCCTCGGAAACGCGCCGCGCTGCGAGCGCGGTCTACAACATCGCCTCGGCCGTGTTCCTTGCGTGGGAGGGCGCCCGCCTCGCGGGCAGCCACCCCGCGATCGCGGCGGACCGCCAGCGCCTCGCCGACCTTGTGCTGACGGAAAAATTGGGCACCCGCGATCCGCTGGCACCGGCGGCGCCCGAGCCTGACTGGCTGCCGGACGTGCTGGCACGCGCCGGGTGCGACGCCGAGATCTCCCGCATAGCCGCCGAATGAGAGACGCCATGACACTTGCACAGACCCTCGCCGAATTTGCCGTCAACGCCACCGTTCAGGACGCGCGGATGCGCAGCTTCGTGACGCTCTCGCTGTTCGACTGGGCGACGGTCGGCATCGCGGGATCGGATGAGCCGGTGGCCCGCGCGGCGCGCAGCATGGCGCTCGAGACGGCAGCCTCGGCCCAAGGCGCCACGCTGTTCGGCGGGGGCCGCGCCGGTGCCGCCGCCGCCGCGCTTGTCAATGGCGCCACGAGCCACGCACTCGACTATGATGACACCCATTTCGGCCACATCGGCCACCCCAGCGTCGCGGTCATCCCGGCGGCGCTTGCCGCGGCAGAAACCGCGCAGGCGAAACCCGCAGAATTCCTGAGCGCGGTGGCGGTCGGGCTCGAGACCGCCTGCCGCATCGGCGCTTGGCTTGGGCGGTCGCATTATGAGGCGGGGTTCCACCAGACCGGCACCTCGGGCGCGTTCGGTGCGACAGCAGCGGCAGCGCGCATATTCGGGCTGGATGCCCCTGCGATGGCCGAGGCGCTCTGCCTCACCGCCACACGCGCCGCCGGGCTCAAAAGCCAGTTTGGTACCATGGGCAAACCGCTCAACGCGGGCTTTGCCGCCGAGGTCGGCGTCACGTCTGCGCTGCTGGCGCGCGCCGGGGCAAGCTCAGCCCCCGAGGCCATCGAAGGGGTGCAGGGCTTCGGCCCGACCCATGCGGGCAGCGCCGAGGCCGGGGCCCTCGACGCTCTGGGGACGGACTGGGTGTTCCCGCGCATTTCCTACAAGTTCCATGCCTGCTGCCACGGTCTTCATGCGATGCTCGAGGCCGCGCGGGACCTGCGGGCAGGCGGTCTTGCCCCGCACGACATCGAGAGCATTGCCATCGCGACCCATCCGCGCTGGCTCGCGGTCTGCAACCAGCCCCAGCCCGCCACCGGCCTACAGGCCAAATTCAGCTACCGGCTGACCGCCGCGATGATGCTGGCCGGTGTCGATACCGCCTCGCTCGAGGTCTACAGTGATGCCACCTGCGCGCGCGATGACCTTTGTGCGCTGCGTGACCGCGTGACGGTGCAGCCGGACGATACGCTGAGCGACAGCGAAGCATGGGTTACGGTGCGCGCCCGCGGCGAGACCCTGAAGGCCCATCACGACATTCTCGCCGACGCCGATCCTGCTGGCATCCAGCCGCGCCTTCGCGCGAAGGCGGAAACGCTGCTTGGCCGCGAGGCTGCCGGGGATCTCTGGGCTGCAATCGCCGGGCTTGGAACGGGCGAGGGAGGGCTGGCCGCGCTGACGCAACGGATCGGCGGCGCGCGCACGGCGGTTGAGCCGCGCGAGTTCGCCACGCCCTGACAACGTAGAGGGCCAGCCATTGTCTCCCCTGCGCGGGTGCTTGCCGCGCAGGGGGGGGCGGGTATCGCGCCGCCTCAGACCGTCGCGTGGCCGGGCAGCGCGGCGCAAGGGGCCTCGGGCGACGCCGCGCGCGCCCGCTCTTCTGCCAGCGCCATCGGACCGCCACGCCAGCGCGGAAAGCCGTAGCCATGGATCATCACGAGGTCGATGTCTTCGGGCCTCCGGGCGATGCCCTCGTCGAGGATTGCGCGGGCCTCCGCGATCATCGCCTCCAGCAAGCGCTCGCGGATCATGTCCGCAGAGATCTCGCGGCGGACAACCCCAGCCTCGCTCGAACAGGCCTCGATCAGGTGCCGCACGTCGTCCGATGGCACGGCGCGTCCTTCTGTGTAGTCATACCATCCGCCTTTGGACTTGCGCCCCAGCCGCCCGAGCTCTTCCACAAGCCGGTCTGCAATGGCCACATAGTCCGGATGCGAGCGCCTGACTTCACCATGACGGTTCCGGTTCGCATGGGCGATATCGAGCCCTGAGAGATCCTGCGTCTGATAGGGGCCCATCGCCATGCCGAAGCCGGTCATCGCGGCGTCGATCTCCCAAGGCAGCGCGCCCTCGAGCAACAGCCGATCTGCCGCGCCCCGGTAGCGGGTCAGGATGCGATTGCCGATGAAGCCTTCGCAGATGCCCGCCTCGACCGCCACTTTCCCCAGCCGCCGCGCCAGCGCAAAGCCGGTGGCCAGCGTTGCAGGCGAGGTCCGTGCCGCCCGCACGATTTCGAGCAGCGACATGATGTGCGCGGGCGCGAAGAAATGCAGCCCGAGGAACCGCTCGGGGCGGTGCAGGTCCGCTGCGATTTGGTCGGGATCGAGATAGGAGGTGTTGGTTGCAAGGATCGTGCGCTCGGGCAGAGTTTCGGACAGCTGCCGAAAGAGCGCCTGTTTCGCCGGAAGATCTTCGACAATCGCCTCGATGGCGATATCGACCGGGGGCAGAGGGGCGGAGCCGTGCAGAAAGGCAAACCCTTTGGAAAGCCGCTGCGCGGCCTCGTCGGGCGTGACTTTGCCACGCGCCACGGCCTGCGCGAAGAGGTCTTGGAGCCCCGCGCGCGCGGCTTCCGCCGCAGCGGCGGTCTGCTCCAGCAGCGTTACCGTCATCCCCGCGTTCGAGAGCGCATAGGCGATCCCCCGGCCCATGGTGCCGCCGCCGACAACCAGCGCGGTCTCAAGCGGGGCGGGCGTTTCAGAACGCAGCGCAGCCGGACGGGCTGCGGCGCGCTCGGCGAAAAACACCCGTCGCAACGCCCGCGCCTGTGCGCCCTTGCGCAGCTCGAGGAAGCTAGCCCGTTCCTTGGGCAGCATGTCGGGCACCGGAGCAAAGGCACTGGCCTCCACCAGATCGATGGCTCGCAGCGGGGCGATCTGTCCCGGCATGCGTTTGCGTGCGACGCGGCGCGCTGCCTCGGCGGCCTCCGGAGCGGGCGTCGGCGCCGGAAGATCGTCGATCGCCGGGCGCGCAAGATCGGTCCCTGCAAGCGCCAGCGCCGCTGCCAGCGGCGCGTCGTCGAGCCCGTCGATCATGCCAAGGTCAAGCGCTTCGCGGGCAGCAACCGCGCGCCCGGTGGAGATGAGCGGCACGGCCTTGGTGATGCCGATGAGCCGGGGCAAGCGCTGCGTGCCGCCCGCCCCGGGCAAGACGCCAAGGATCGCCTCGGGCAGCCCCATGGTCACCGAGGGCGCGGCGATGCGGATCCGGCAGGCGAGGGCGATCTCGAAGCCGCCACCAAGCGCGGTGCCGTTGATCGCCGCGATCGCGGGAAGCGCGGCCAGCCGCGTCAGCACCTCTGGCAGATGCGGCGCCAGCGGCGGCGCGTCGAACTCGCGCACATCCGCCCCGGCAACGAAGGCCTTGCCGGACCCAGTGAGAACGATGCGATCAATGACCCCTTCGGCAAGCAGTCTTTCGGCTTCGGCGCAGAGGTCATCGAGCCCCTGCCGGAGCGGTTGGTCGATGACGTTGAGCGGTGGATTGCAGAACGTCGCGATCAGGGCGGTGCCCTTGTGCTCGATGCGGACGCGGTCGGCTGCGGCATTGGAGGTCATGCAGGTTCCTCGGGAAGTCGGAGCGATATGGCGGCCGGATCGGGCGTGGCGCTGCGCGCCCAACGCTCGGCCAAGCCGTGTCAGGGCCACAACCAGCCAAGGGTCCAGCACGCCAACATTCTGTCACGCGAATTGCATTTTACAAAGAGAATTGTTGGCCGCTCTGGCAAAGCAACAGCCCGCATCGCCAGAGCGCGGCAGGCATCATTGGGTTTCGCGCGCCCAAGCGCGCCGGAGCTTACACCCGGATGCCGTAGCGGCTGATCTTGTCGTTGAGCGTGCGGCGGGCGATGCCGAGCGCTTTCGCGGCCCGCTCGGTATTGCCGCGGCAGCGCTCCAGCGCCAGACGGATCTCGCGCGCCTCGAAGGCGGCGACCCGCTCGGCGAGGCTTTCCGGCTCGGTGATCGGCGTGGCGGCCTCCTCCGGGATGTCGAGCCCAAGGGCGAACCGCTCGGCCACGGCCTTGAGCTCGCGCACGTTGCCGGGCCAAGGACGGCGCAGCAGGCGCTGCTTCAGCGTGTAGGGAAGCTGCGGCACCTCGCGTCCATAGCGCGCCGCGGCAAGTCCGGCGTAATGGCTGAACAAAAGCACGATGTCGTCGCCGAGGGCGCGCAGCGGCTCGACCGTGATCTCGGTCCCGGCGAGGCGGTAAAAGAGATCGGCGCGGAAACTGCCATCGAGGGTGAGCGGACGCAGATCGGCCTTGGAGGTGGCAATGATGCGCAGATCGAGCGGACGCAGCCGGTTCTCTCCCAGCCGCTCCACCATGCGCTCCTGCAGCGCGCGCAGCAGTTTGGGCTGGATGGCGGCGGGCATGGCCTCGACCTCGTCGAGCATCAGCGTCCCGCCCGAGGCAGCCTCGAGCTTGCCCGGCTTGTCCTGCGCCCCCGGAAAGGCCCCCGCCACATGGCCGAAGATCTCGATCTCGAACAGGCTCTCGGGCAAGGCGGCACAGTTCACCGCGATGAAGGGACCGGCAGCACGGGCGCTGGCCTCATGCAGCGCGCGGGCCACAAGCTCTTTGCCGGTGCCGGTCTCGCCGGTGATCACCACGTCGAGATCGGTGGGGCCGATCGCGGCGATCCGCGCGCGCAAGGCCGACATCGCCGCCGATTGTCCCAGCAGGCCGCCCTCGTCGCGGCGGGCGATGCGATCCTGCAACCGGCCAATCTCGGCCCGCGCGGCGCGGCTGCGCAGGCTCCGCTCGATCACGCTCAGAAGGTGCATGCCGTCATAGGGTTTCTCGAGGAAGTCTTCGGCCCCGGCACGCATCGCCTGCACCGCCTGCGCCAGATCCCCATGGCCAGAGATCATCACCACCGGGCAGTCCGGGTCTCGGTCGCGCGCCGCCTCAAGCAGCGCCTGACCATCCATTCCGGGCATCCGCAGGTCGGTCAGGATGAGATCGGGACGGCTGGACGCCGCCAGCGCCTCGCTGCCCCCCGCGAAGGGCTCGGCGCGGTAGCCCGCCGCCTCGATCAGATCACAGAGCGCGAGGCGATGGTCGCGGTCGTCCTCGACCACATGGATCAGCGAACTCATTCGGCGGCCTCTTTGCTGTCGTCGGTTTCGAGCAGCGGCAGGATCACCGCGATCTCTGCCCCACCGCCCGGACCGGAGCGGATGTCGAGCCGCCCGCCGAATTGCTGGACCACCTCAAAGCAGATCGCAAGCCCCAGCCCCAGCCCCTCACCGCCGATCTTGGTCGAGAAAAACGGCTCGGTGACCCGCGGCAGGACCTCGGGCGGGATGCCCGGTCCGTTGTCGCGCACCCGCAGGATCAACTCGTCGCCCTGCGTCTCGACAGCCAGCGCCACCTCGCCATGGCCCGGCTCGACCGCCTCGATGGCATTGTGCAGCAGATTGACCAGTACCTGCTCGAGCCGGGCCTGACCGGCGCGCACCATCAGCGGCCGATCCGGCGGCGTGAACTGCAACTGAACGCCCGCCGCATCGGCGCGCGGCTGCGCCAGAGCCAGCGCCGAGCGCGCCACCTCGGTCACCGCGACCGGCGAGAGCGGCGCGGCCTCGCGCCGCGAGAAATTCTTGAGATGCTTCGTCATCCGCTGCATCCGCCGGATCAGCCCGCGCGCCGATTGCAGCCGCACGGCGGTCTGCTCCGGGGCGCGCGAAAGCCCAAACTCGGCGGCGGTCAGTGTCGCCTCCATCGCCGCGAGCGGCTGGCTGACCTCATGCACGATGGCGGCGGACATGCGCCCGAGCGCGGCCATCTTCTCGGATTGCACCAGCGTCGCCTGTGTGGCGCGCAGATCCGCCTCGACCTGACGGCGGGCATCGATCTCGCGCGCCAATTCGGCGGTGCGCTGGCGCACCTTGCGCTCCATGACTTCGGTCTGGCGCAGACGCAGGGCGATGAGGCGGCGCCGGTGCCGCCGCATGTCGGCCAGTCCGAGCCCAAGCAGCCCGGCCAGCAGCACCAGAGCGCTTGTGGCCACGGCGCCCGCGCGCGCGGGCCAGAGCGGCGTGGCCGCGAGCAGCCGCCAGCCATTCTCGAACGGTGTGCCGCGCAGCGTGGTGACGCGGCCCTCACCACCGCGGCCCAACTCGGAGCCTTTGGGCAGCAGCGGAGCGGCAGCGTCGAGGTTGGACCGGGCATAGAGCCGCGAGGCATCAAGCCGGGCAAGGGCGTCGGCAGGCAGCGGCGTGAGCGGGCGATAGCGCCAATCCGGCTGCGACGAAAGAAAGACCACGTCGTCACGGTCGGTGACGGCAATGCGCTGGCCGGTTTCTGCCCAAGCCTGTTCCAGCGGCCGCAGGTCGATCTTCACCACCATCACGCCGCGCGCGCCAAGGCCGGGATCATCGACCCGGGTCGAGATGAAATACCCCGGCTCGCCGGTGGTGACGCCGATGGCATAGACCGCGCCGCTGCCGTTGGCGCTGGCGTCGGTGAAATAGGGGCGGAAGCTGTAATCGTGTCCGACGTAGCTGTCGGGCTCGTTCCAGTTCGACGAGGCGAGGGTCACCCCGGCGTGGTTCAGCAAATAGAGCCGACCCGAGCCGGTTTGCGTGGCGATCTTCTCGAGATAGCGATTGGCGGCGTCGATCGCGTTCGGATCGGTCGGCGCAATCAGGGCGGCGCGGATCCGGGCGTCTTCTCCGGCGACACGCGGGAGCGAGCGGAAGCGGTCGATCTCTGCCTGCAGAGCGCGATGGCTGACCAGAAGTTCCTGCTCGAGACCCTGCCGCAGTTCGGCAAGGATCACCTGCCAGGCCAGCGCCCCGCACAGCAGCGCGCCGAGGGTGACCAGAACGAGCCGCAGGCGCCACGCCGAGCGCAGGCGCGGCAGCAGGGCGCGGCGGCGGGGCATCAGCCCGCGTCGGGGCAGGGCGCGACCTGCACCGGCTGTCCGGATGTGGCGCCGAGCTGCGTGCAGTCCGCGCCGCAGAGCGTCCAGGCCGAGGGCGTCTCGCCCGAGGCGGCGAGGGTCAGCGCCGGGACCGGCGGCAGGTCCGGCGCCCAGACCCACCAGCCCTCTTCGAAATGCCCGCCCGGGCCGGGCTCCATACCCGCGCCCGAGCCCTTGACCGCCGCCTCCGTGAGATGGAGGCGATGATCTTTGGTGACTTCCCATGTCTCGCGCCATTCCTCACGCTCGACCGAATGGGTCCATTGCAGCGTGAAGCTGTTGCCGGTGCCAAGGGCGATCATCATCGCCCCTGCCATCAGGCAGCCGGTCATGCCGACACCGGGGCCTTGCGCCGCCACACCAGCAGCCCGAAGACCACCGCGAGGGCAAAGCCGAGCTCGTCGGTGATCGGCAGCGCCGCGACGAGGGTGAAGGCGGCGGCGACAGCGATCAGCCGCTCCCAGATCGCCAGCGGACGACCCAGCCAGCCGATGACGCAGGCGCCCCAGAGCGCGAGCGCGATCAGCGCCTTCAGCACGACATAGGCGACCGCGGGCCAATAGCCGATGGAGCCTGCCAGCGCGCCGCCGTCCTGCAGCATCAGCGCCGGGGTATAGACCGCCATGAACGGCACCACGAAGCCCGCTGCGGCAACCTTGATTGCCTCGAAGCTGATCTTCAGTCCGCTCTCCTTGGCGATGGGTGCGGCGGCAAAGCAGGCCAGCGCGACCGGCGGCGTCAGATCCGCGAGAATGCCGAAATAGAAGACGAACATATGGCTGACGATCAGCGGCACACCGAGGTCGAGCAGCGCGGGACCGGCGATCGACGAGGTGATGATGTAGTTGGGGATCGTCGGGATGCCCATGCCGAGGATGATGCAGGTGATCATCGTCAGCACAAGGCTGAGGAACAGGCTGTTCTGACCCACCGAGACGATGAACTGGCCGAAGGTATTGGCCGCCCCTGTCAGGGTCATCACGCCGATGATCACGCCGACCAGCGCACAGGCGATACCGACCGGCAGAGCCGTTTTGGCACCGTCCGCAAGGCTGTCGCGGCAGACCTTCAGCGTCTCGCGGCCGCCCTTGAAGACGGCGCAGGCGACGATGAGCAGGGCCAGAACCAGCAGCAGCGCGTTGATCCCGAACTTGAAGAAAGCCGAAGCGGCGAGGCCGAGCACGATCCAGAAGATCACCCGCACCCCGGTCGAGTTCATGCCCATGGCGATGGCAGCGCCGAGGATCAGCATGCCGGTGAGGGCAAGGCCGATGGTGCCTGCGAAAAGCGGCGTGTAGCCCGAGAACAGCAGCCAGACCAGCACGGCCAGCGGCAGGATCAGATACCAGCCTTCCTTCAGCGCCTTGCGGGCCGAGGGCATCTCATCGGCGGAAAGGCCGCGCAGATCGCGCTTGCCCGCCTCGAGGTGGACCATCCAGAAGGCCCCGGCGAAATAGAGGATGGCGGGCACCAGCGCGGCCTTGACCACCTCGATGTACTGCACGCCAAGCGTCTCGGCCATGATGAAGGCGACGGCCCCCATGACCGGGGGCATGATCTGCCCGCCCATCGACGCGGTCGCCTCGACCCCCCCGGCAAAGGCCGACCGGTAGCCGAAGCGCTTCATCAGCGGGATGGTGAACTGGCCGGTGGTGACCACGTTGGCGACGCCCGAGCCCGAGATCGTGCCCATCAGCCCCGAGGACAGCACCGACACTTTGGCGGCGCCGCCCATGCGGTGCCCGACAAGCCCCAGCGAGACATCGGTGAAAAGCTTGATCATCCCGGCCTTCTCCAAGAACGAGCCGAAAAGGATGAAGAGGAAAATATAGGTCGCCGAGACATAGGTCGGGATGCCGTAGATCCCCTCGGTGCCGTAAGCGATCTGCTCGACCACCTGCTCAAAGGCATAGCCACGGTGGTTGAACGGCGAGGGCAGGTGCTGCCCGAAAAGAGCATAGGCAAGGAAGAGCCCGCAGATGATCGGCAGCGCCGGGCCCATCAGCATCCAAGCGGCGACAAAGACGGTGACAACCGCGACGCAGCCAAAGACGAGGTCGGCGGTGTTGGGATCGCCTGCGCGGAACAGCAGCGGCGTGTATTCGATCCACTGGTAGGCCGCGACCGCGACGCCCGCGGCGGCAAGCAGCCAGCACAGAGCGCGCAGCGGCGCGCCAAAGCCGCGCCCAAGTGCCAGCAGCGGGTAGCCAAGCGCCATCAGGAACCCGACGTGCACGGCGCGCATCACCTGGCTGGGCAGGTCGATGACATGGGCGGCGATGGAAATCTGGTAGAGTGAGAAGGCCACTGCCAGCCAGAAGAGGAAGCGCCCGATCAAGCTCGGCGGAAAGCTCGAGGCCAGCGGGTCATGCAATTCGGCCAGTTCTTCGGCCCGGCCGTGCTCGGCCGCGTGTTGTCCGGTCATGTGGTCCTCCCGTCCTGCAGGCAGCCCGGCCAGAGCCGGGCCGCCGCATTGGGCTGCTTAGAGCAGGCCCTGTTCTTTGTAGTACTTTTCGGCGCCCGGATGCAGCGGGATCGGCGAGTTCTTGATCGCGTTCTGGATGTCGATGGCCCCCGCAGCCGCATGCGCGGCCTTGAGCTGGTCGAGGTTTTCGAACAGCAGCTTGGTCATCTGATAGGCCAGCTCATCCGACACGTCGGTGCTGGTCACCAGAATGTTGGTGATCGCCAGCGTCGGAATGTCCTCGTCCTGACCCGGGTAGGTGCCAGCGGGGATCACGCCTGCCGCATAGGGCGCGCCGAGCGTGTCCGCGACTTCGGCAGGGATCGACACATAGGTCACATCCTGCGTCGACGACAGATCCTTCAGGGCTGCCGAACCAAGGCCCGAGCTCTGCAGGGTCGCGTCAAGCTGACGGTTCTTCATCAGTTCGACCGATTCCGCGAAGGGCAGATATTCGACCTTGCCCAGATCGTCATAGCTCATGCCGAGCGCGCCGAGGATCTTGCGGGCGTTGACCTCGGTGCCGGATTTGGCGGCCCCGACCGAGACGGACTTGCCGGCCAGCTCGGTTGCGGTGGTCACGCCAGCATCCGCCGAAGCGGCGATCTGGATGTAGTTGGGGTAAATCGCCGCGATCGCACGCAGCTTGTCGAGCGGCTTGGAGAAGCCGACGTCGGCGTTGCCCTCATAGGCGTCTTTCACCGAGTCCCCGAGCGCGAAACCAAGCTCGCCGCGGCCCTGCTGCAGCAGGTTCAGGTTCTCGACCGAGGCTTTGGTCGACTGCACCTGAGTGCGCGAGTCGGGGATATTCTTGGCATAGACATCTGCCAGCGCGACGCCGAGCGGATAGTAGACGCCAGAGGTGCCGCCGGTGAGCACGTTGACGAATTCCGTGGCCATCGCAGCAGGTGCGGAGACGACGAGGCTGCCGGCGATCAACGCGCCGAGCCCGAAGGTTCTGATCATGGTGGTCCTCCCAGACAATACTTACGCGTCAATGACCTGACGGGTCCTGACGCGGCGTGGGGGAACCATGGGCAAGCGGCGGCGACGGGGCAAGATGAGAGGCGGCGGAATTTCAAATTTTATCGCAGATTTCCGCCCCGGTCGGGGCAGATCTCTGCCCCGGGATGCTCCGCGAGCGCATCGACCCACGGCGCGGTGATCACGCCAAGAGGGCGAGACCCTCGGAGCAATCCGCCGAATGGGTCATGTGTTTCGCGGCTGTGCCGACCCATTGCTCACGTTTGGCTCAGACGCTTGAGCAGCACACGCAGCTTGCCCGCGTCGCGCTTCCCAAGGCGCTCCTCAAGCGCGGTCTCGTAGTCCTGCGCGGCCCGTGACAGATGCCGAAAGGCCTCCTGCCCGGCCGGGCGCAGTGACAGCCGTTCGCTGCGCCGATCATCCGGGCTGGTGACGCGCGAGAGGAATCGCTTCTCCTCCAGTGCGCGAACCGCGCGCGAGACCTTGGTCTTGTGGATCGAGGCGCTTTCCGAGATCTCCTTGGCGCTCATGTCGCCATGGCGGCCCAGATGGAACAGCACCCGCCATTCGGTCCGCAGCATCCCGTATCTGTTCCGGTAGTGCCTTGAAAACTCGTCGCTCTGCGCTTCAGCTGCCTGATTGAGCAGGTAAGGCGTGAAGCTGGAAAGCTCGAAAAAATCATCGCTCTCGCGGGTTTGCGCCAATTTTTTCATCGCTGAAAGAATCCCCTTGTTAGTTACAAAAGTAACTAACAACATGTCATCAATACGTCGAGGGAGGACTTCGGAGATGAACGACCTGAGCAAGATCTCGGGGCTGACGCGCGCCGCGGGGATCAGCGCCCTGCACGAGGGCTATATGCCCGGCTTCGGCAATGATTTCGAAACCGAGGCGCTGCCGGGCGCGCTGCCCGACGGGATGAACTCTCCGCAGCGCTGCGCCTACGGTCTCTACGGCGAGCAGCTTTCGGGCACCGCCTTCACCGCGCCGAGCCACCAGAACGAGCGCACGTGGTGCTACCGCATCCGCCCGGCGGTGAAACATGTCGGCCGCTTCTCGAAGATCGATGTGCCCTACTGGCAGAGCGCGCCCAACGTCGATCCCGATGTGATCAGCCTCGGCCAGTACCGCTGGGATCCGGTGCCGCACTCGCAGGAAAGCCTGACCTGGCTCACCGGCATGCGCACGATGACCACGGCGGGCGACGTCTACACGCAGGTCGGCATGGCGAGCCACATCTACCTCGTCACCGCCTCGATGCAGGACGAGTATTTCTATTCCGCCGACAGCGAGCTCCTTGTGGTGCCGCAGGAAGGGCGGCTGCGCTTCTGCACCGAGCTTGGGGTGATCGACCTTGAGCCCAAGGAGATCGCCATCCTGCCGCGCGGCCTCGTTTACCGGGTCGAGCTGATCGACGGGCCGGCGCGCGGCTTCGTCTGCGAGAACTACGGCCAGAAGTTCGACCTGCCGGGCCGCGGTCCGATCGGTGCCAACTGCATGGCCAACCGCCGCGATTTCAAGACGCCGGTTGCCGCTTTCGAGGACCGCGACGCCAAGAGCCGCGTGGTGATCAAGTGGCAGGGCCAGTTCCACGAGACCTGGATCGACCACTCGCCGCTCGACGTGGTGGCCTGGCACGGCAATTACGCGCCGGTGAAATACGACCTGCGCACCTATTGCCCGGTCGGCGCGATCCTCTTCGATCACCCCGACCCGTCGATCTTCACCGTGCTGACCGCGCCCTCGGGCGTCGAGGGCACCGCCAATATCGACTTCGTGCTGTTCCGCGAGCGCTGGATGGTGGCCGAAAACACCTTCCGCCCGCCGTGGTACCACAAGAACGTCATGTCCGAGATGATGGGCAATATCTACGGCGAGTATGACGCCAAGCCGCAGGGCTTCGTGCCGGGGGGGATGAGCCTGCACAACATGATGCTGCCGCACGGGCCGGACAACGAGGCCTTTGAGAAGGCCAGCTTCGGCGAGCTGAAGCCGGGCAAGCTCGACAACACCATGAGCTTCATGTTCGAGACCCGCTTTCCGCAGCACCTGACCCGGTTTGCTGCCAAGGAAGCGCCGCTGCAGGACGACTACATCGACTGCTGGGACAGCCTGAAGAAACGCTTCGACGGCACGCCCGAGGGCAACTGGGACTGAGCCGCCGCTTGCAAGGGGGAGGGGGCGCGGCCCCCTCTTGGCCTGCGGCCAATTCACCCCCGGCGTATTTGGAAAGAGAAGAAGGGGCGGGCGGCCCCAAGCGAACGCGCCCGGAAGGATCAGAATGAGCTTGATGCAAAGCTGGGTCGGCGGGGCGAATGCGCCCGGCTGCGATTTCCCGCTGAACAACCTGCCCTATGGGGTGTTCGACGCCGGACAAGGCGCGCGCATGGGCGTGGCGATCGGGGACTTCGTGCTCGACGTGGGCGCGGTGGATCACGGGCTGGACCCGGCGCTTTTTTCCGCGCCGTCGTGGAACGCCGTGATGGCGGCGGGGCCGCAGGTCTGGGCGGCGCTGCGCGCGCGGCTGATGGAGCTACTCGGAGATGAGGCGCATCGCACCGCGGTCGAGCCGCATCTCGTGCCGCTGGAGAGTGTGGCGCTGCGGATGCCCTTCACGGTCAGCGAGTACACCGATTTCTACGCCGCCAAGAATCATGCTTTCAACGTCGGCACCATGTTCCGCGGGCCGGAGAATGCGTTGCCGCCAAACTGGCTGTCGATCCCCATCGGCTACAATGGCCGGGCGTCTTCGGTGGTGGTCTCGGGCACGGAGGTGCGCAGGCCCTGGGGGCAGCTGAAGGGACCGCAGGACGAGTTGCCGCGCTTTGCCCCCTGCGCGCGCTTCGATCTGGAACTGGAGATGGGCGCCATCGTCGGCATGCCGTCGCAGGGCATGGTCTCGGTGGCGCAGGCGGACGAGATGATCTTTGGCTACGTGCTGCTCAATGACTGGTCGGCGCGCGACATCCAGGCCTGGGAGTACCAGCCGCTCGGCCCGTTCCAGGCGAAGGCGACGGCGACCACGATCAGCCCATGGATCGTCACCGCCGCGGCGCTGGCGCCGTTCCGCACCTCGACGCCGGAGCGCGAGCGCGAATTGCTGCCCTACCTGCGCGAGCCGGGGCCGTTGCTCTATGACATCGACCTCGAGGTGGCGCTGGCCCCGGACGGTGCGGAAGAGACGGTGATCGCCCGCACCAATTATTCGGAGATGTACTACTCGGCGGCGCAGCAGCTCTGCCACCACACCAGCAGCGGCTGCGCCATGCGCACCGGCGATCTGCTGGGCTCGGGGACAATCTCGGGCGCGACGCCCGGCAGCCGCGGCTCGCTCTTGGAGATGAGCTGGGGCGGCAAGGAGCCGCTTGAGCTGCCCGGCGGCGCGACCCGCAGCTTCCTCGAGGATGGCGACACTCTGACCCTGCGCGGCGCGGCGCAGGGCAACGGCTACCGCATCGGCTTCGGCGCGTGCTCGGGCAAGGTTCTGCCCGCCGTGCCGCAGCCCGACTGGACCAAGGACTGAAGGAGGCTCTCATGGCCAAGGCATTCGCGTCGCAAGGCGACATGGAAGAAAAGAAGATCAGCTTCACGCAAGTGGGCGAGGGGCTTTATGCCTTCACCGCCGAGGGCGATCCCAACACCGGCGTCATCATCGGCGACGAGAGCGTGATGATCGTCGAGGCGCAGGCCACCCCGCGGCTGGCGCGCAAGGTCATCGAGTGCGTGCGTGGGGTCACCGACAAGCCGATCAGCCATCTGGTGCTGACCCACTACCACGCGGTGCGGGTGCTCGGCGCCTCGGCCTATGGCGCACGCGAGATCATCATGTCCGACACCGCCGCCGCCATGGTGGAAGAGCGCGGGCAGGAGGACTGGGACAGTGAGTTCGGCCGCTTCCCGCGGCTCTTTCAGGGGCATGAGGAAATCCCCGGGCTGACCCGTCCCACCACCACCTTCAGCGACCGGATGACCGTCTACCTCGGCAAACGCCGGGTCGACATCATGCATCTGGGGCGTGCTCATACCGCCGGCGACGCGGTGATCTGGGTGCCCGACCAAGAGGTGATGTTCACCGGCGACATCGTCGAGTTCCACTCCGCCTGCTACTGCGGCGACGGCCATTTCGCCGACTGGCCCGAGACGCTGGCCAATATCGCCGCCTTTGAGCCCAAGGCCATCGCGCCGGGTCGGGGGGATGCGCTGGTGGGCGAGGCGCAGGTGGCGCAGGCGCTGGAGAACACCGCCGATTTTGTGCGCTCGACCTACAAGCCCGTGGCCCGCGTCGTGGCCCGCGGCGGCACGCTCAAGGAGGCCTGGGACGCGGTGCGCGCCGAGTGCGATCCGAAGTTCGCCGATTACGCCATCTACGAGCACTGCCTGCCGTTCAACGTTGGCCGCGCCTACGACGAGGCCCGCGGCATCGACACGCCGCGCGTCTGGACCGCCGAGCGCGACCAGCAGATGTGGGCCGACCTGCAGGGCTGACCACCAGCCGGCGCGGGGTGCCGCGCCGGACACCACATGAGATGACCCGCGTGCGGCCCGGCGGAGGATCTGGACCGCATGCGCAAGGGAGGAGAGACCATGCCCGCATATAGCTATGCACCGGAGCCCTTCATACGCCCGCCCGAGCTCGAGGGTGGCGTCACCGGCGCGCCGGTGGCCATCGTCGGAGCCGGGCCCATCGGGCTTGCCATGGCGATCGATCTGGCGCTGCAGGGCATCCGCTCGGTGGTGCTTGATGACAACAACGTCGTCTCGGTCGGCAGCCGGGCGATCTGCTGGGCCAAGCGCACACTCGAGATCTTCGACCGGCTCGGTGTCGGCGAGCGCATGCTGGAAAAGGGTGTGACCTGGAAGGTGGGGCGGCTGTTCCACGGCGACGAGGAAGTCTACAGCTTTGATCTGCTGCCCGAGGACGGCCACAAATACCCGGCGTTCATCAACCTCCAGCAATATTACGTCGAGCAATATCTGCTTGAGCGAGCCCGCGAATTTCCCGAGCTGATCGACATCCGCTTTTTGTCGAAGGTGGTGCACCATGCGGCGCGCGCGGATGGGGTGTCGCTGACCGTTGAGACCCCCGAGGGCAGCTATGAGTTGGCTGCGGAGTGGCTGCTGGCCTGCGACGGGGCAAAATCGGCAACGCGCGAGCGCATGGGGCTCGATTTCACCGGCCAGACCTTCGAAGAGCAGTTCCTCATCGCGGACATCGAGATGGACGAGAGCCCCTTCGGCGATCACGGTATCGCCGAGCGCTGGTTCTGGTTCGACCCGACCTTCCATCCCGGCAAGTCGGCGCTGCTGCACGCGCAGCCCGACAACATCTACCGCATCGACCTGCAGCTCGACCTTGGCGCGGACGCCAAGATTGAAGCCAGCGAGGAGAAGGTGATCCCCCGCATCAAGGCGATCGTCGGTGACAAGCCGTTCCGCATCGACTGGCTCTCGGTTTACAAGTTCCGCTGCATCAAGCTGGACCGCTTCGTGCATGGCCGCGTGGTCTTTGTCGGTGACAGTGCCCACGTCGTCAGCCCTTTCGGCGCGCGCGGTGGCAATGGCGGCATCCAGGATGTGGACAACCTCGGCTGGAAACTCGCGGCGGTGCTGAGCGGCGAGGCGGGCGAGGCGCTGATCGAGAGCTACCACGAGGAACGCTCGCACGGATCAGCCGAAAACATCCTCAACTCTTCGCGCTCGACCAACTTCATGACGCCGAAGACCGAGACTGAGGCGCTGTTCCGCCGCGAGACGCTGCGAATGGCGCATGACCAACCCTTCGCGCGGCGGCTGATCAACTCGGGGCGGCTGTCTATGCCCTGCTCGCTGGAGGGATTTGCGCTGCAGACGCCGGGGCAGGGGCTGGTGCGCCCGGGCGAAGCGATGCTGGATGCGCCGCTGGGCAACGGTTGGTTGCTGCCTCTGGTTCAGGGCGCCTTCACGCTGGTCGGCTTCGGAGAGATCGACCTGCCAGATGTGGGCGTGCGGCGTATTGGCATCGGTCAGTCCGGCAAGGGTTACCCGACCCACGCCGACCGCAGCGGCTACGCGCTGCAGCGCTACGGCACGGAGGTTGCCTACCTCGTGAGGCCCGATGGCCACGCGGCGGCGGTGTTCAAGGGCGCGGTGGCCGAGACCACGCTGAGAGAGGCCCTGGCCCGCGCCATGGGCCGCAGCTGCGAAAGGGAGATGGCGTGATGCGCGAGACCTACGAGATGGGGCTCGGTGCCCGTGGTGACGAATTCTACGAGGCGCTGATGGCCGCGCATGAAGGGCTTGACGAGGCGCAGAGCCACGCGCTCAACGTGCGGATCGTGCTGCTGCTGGCCAACCGTTTCGGCGACGTCGACGAGCTGAAGACGATCTTCGGGACGGCGCGCTCTTATGCCTGAGGCGGTGCTCTTTGACTACTGGCGCTCGACCGCCAGCTGGCGGGTCCGCATCGCGTTGAACCTCGCGGGGATCGACTGGGAAAGCCATCCGGTCGACCTGCTTGCAGGGGATCAGCGCGGCGCGGCACATCTGGCGCGGAACCCTCAAGGCCTCGTGCCGGTGCTCGAGATCGACGGGCTGGCGCTGACCCAGAGCCTTGCCATCCTCGACTACCTCGAGGACACCGGGCGCGTCGCGCTGCGCCCCAGTGATCCGGCGCAGGCCGCGCGGATGCGGTCCATTGCACAGGCCATCGCCTGCGACCTGCACCCGGTCTGCAACCTGCGCGTCGCGGCCCATGCCGCCGCGCTGACCGGGCAGGACGACACCCGCGGCGACTGGATGCGGCATTTCATCCGCCCCGGGCTGGAGGCGGTAGAGGCGCTGCTCGACGACACCGGGCCATATTGCATCGGCGAGACCCTGACGCAGGCCGACCTGTGCCTGATCCCGCAACTCTACAACGCCGCGCGCTGGGGCGTGGAAACGGGCGACCTGCCGCGCATCACCCGCGTCGCAGGGGCCTGCGCCAGCCTTGACGCCTTTCGCCGGGCCGAGCCCGAGGCGATGCAGCCCGCACCCATCTGAGATTTCACCGGGTCCGGGCGGAGGAGCCCGCGACCCCGCAAGGGAGGAACCCCCATGACGTACCAAACGACGCTCAAGAAGACGGGTCTTGCGACCCTCGCCCTGCTGGCGCTGACCGGCGTGGCGCAGGCCAAGGACGTGCAGCTGGCGCTGTCGAGCTGGCTGCCGCCACGCCATCCGATCGTGGTCAATGCGATCAAGCCCTGGGCCGAGAAGGTCGAGGAAGTGACCGAGGGGCGCGTCTCGGTGCGCGTGCTGGGCAAGCCGCTGGGCAGCCCGCCGGCGCATTTCGACATGGCCCGCGACGGCGTGGCCGACATCACCTACGGGCTGCACAGCTTCACGCAGGACGACCGTTTCGCTGGCTCGCAGCTGGGGCAGTTCTCCTTCCTTGGCGACGATGCGATTGCCGCCTCCAAGGCGTTCTGGACCGTCTACACCGAGGACCTGAACGCCCGCGAGGAACACGCCGGAACCCACCTGCTGGGCCTCTTCATGCACGGGCCGGGGCTGCTGCACAACAACCTGCGCAAGATCGAGACCCCCGCCGATCTTGAGGGGATGAAGGTCCGCGTGCCCGGCGGCTACATCGCGGGGCTGACCGAGGATCTGGGCGCGACGCCGCTCTTCATGTCCTCGCCCGAGGTCTACGAGAAGCTGTCGCGCGGGGTGATCGACGGGGTGGCCTTCACCTACGAGGCACTCACCGCGTTCAAACTCACGGATGACATCAAATACTCGATGACCGTGCCGGGCGGGCTCTACAACACCAGCTGGTTTTTGGTGATGGACGAGGACAAATGGGACGAGATCTCGTCCGAGGACCAGCAGGCGATCGACGCGATCTCTGGCGAGGCCTTTGCCGAGCTGGTGGGGCAGGCGTGGAACGATGCCGATGATGCCGCGAAGGAGAAGATCGACGCGGCAGGGATCGAGCTTTACGCCGCCTCCGCTCCGGTGCTCGAGGCGGTGAAAACCGCAGCCGCGCAGCATGAAACCGCCTGGGCCGAGAGCCTGCCCGAGGGCGAGGACGGCACCGCGGCGCTGGCGCGCTTCCGCGAGATGACCGGCGTCGACACGTCGGCGGCGCAATGATCGCCAAGCGGTTCGAAACGATCCTCCTGGGGCTGGCGGCAATCTTGCTGCTGGCCCTGATGGCGGTGACCGGGATCGACGTGGTGGGGCGCTACCTGCTCAACGCGCCGCTCTCGGGCGCCTTCGAGATGACCGAGCTGATGCTCGGCGCGCTGGTCTTTGTGGCGCTGCCGCTGGTCAGCCGCGCCGGGGCGCATGTGGAGGTCGACCTGCTGGTCGGCGCACTGCCCCGCCCGGTGCAGAGGGCGCTCGGGCTCTTCGCCGCGGCGGTCTCGGCGCTGGTGCTGTGCTGGTTCGCCTGGACCCTCTTTGGCCTGATGCTGGATCAGTGGCACGAGGGCGCGCGCTCGGTTTCGCTCGGCGTGCCGCTGGCCCCATTTGCCGCGCTGGGGGGCGTCGCCTGCCTTGCTTCAGCGCTTTTCGGACTGCTGCGAGAACTCTCACATGACTGAATCCATTGTCGCCATCGTCCTGCTGCTGGCGCTGGTCTTCGCCCGCGTGCCCATCGCCTTTGCCATGGCCCTTGTCGGCGGTGTCGGTTTTGCCTGGCTGCGCGGTTGGGAGCCCGCCGGGGCAATGGTCGGCGCGGCGGTCTTCGAGACCGGGCTGAGCTATTCACTTTCTGTGGTGCCGCTGTTCATCTTCATGGGCAATGTGCTGGCCGGGTCGGGCATCGCTCAGGGGCTCTTTGCCGGGGCCGACCGGGTGTTTGGCCGGATGCGCGGCGGGCTGGCGCTGGCGGCGGTGCTCTCCTGCGGTGGCTTCTCGGCGGTTTCGGGCTCGTCACTCGCCACCGCCGCCACCATGAGCCGCGTCGCCATGCCGCCCATGCGCCGCTTTGGCTATGCCGACAGCCTTGCCGCCGGGTCCATCGCCGCGGGTGGCACGCTGGGCATTCTCATTCCGCCCTCGGTGATCATGATCATCTACGGGCTGCTGACCGAGAGCGACATCGGCAAGCTCTTCATCGCGGGGCTGCTGCCCGGCGCCATCGGCATCGTCTTCTACCTGATCGCCGTGATGGTCGCGGTCCGCATCGATCCCTCGCTGGCGCCCGAGGCCGGAGCGTCGCAGCCGATGAGCCGCCACGACAAAATGGGGGTCGCCGGCACGCTTGGCCTGTTCCTCTTCATCATGGTCGGCATCTACGGCGGGTTCTTCACTCCGATCGAGGCTGCGGGCATGGGCGCCATCGCCTCGCTGGGCCTCGCGCTGGCGATGCGGGCGCTCGACTGGAGAGGCTTTGTCTCGGCCTGTCGCGAGACGGTTCTGGCCTCGGCGATGATCTTCGCCATCATCATCGGCGCCGAGATTTTCTCGGCCTTCGTCAACTTCGCCGGGCTTCCCGACGCGCTGGTCGACCTGATCTACGATGCCGAGGTCAGCCCCTGGACGGTGATCTGGATCATGGTGGGCACCTACCTGCTGATGGGCTGCGTCTTCGAGAGCCTGTCGATGATCCTGCTGACCGTGCCGGTGTTCTATCCGATCGTCGCGCAGCTCGACTTCGGCACCGGCCCGCTCGCCGATCCCGAGGCGCTGCTGATCTGGTTCGCCGTGGTCGTGGTGGTGGTCACCGAGGTCAGCCTGATCACCCCGCCGGTGGGGATGAACGTCTTTGTGCTGCGCTCGGTGATGCCGGACATCGCGCTCTCGACCATCTTCAAGGGCATCATCCCATTCTGGCTCGCGGATCTTGTACGGCTCGCGCTGCTGGTACTGGTGCCATGGATTTCGCTATGTCTCCTCTGACGCAAGACACCGGGGGTTCCATGACCGACAGCATCAGTGACCAGACGACGCTCGCACCAACGACCCAGTCGCTGCCCATCGTGCTCATCCGTGCGCGCGAGACGCTGCTGCGCGAGCTGCGCCCGATGCTGGCCGAGGCCGGGGTGAGCGAACCACAGTGGCGCATCCTCCGCGTGCTCATTGAAAGCGGCCCCTGCTCGGTGCAGGGCTTGGCCGAGGCCGCCTGCCTGCAGCCTGCCTCGGTCTCTCGCATCCTGCAGTCTATGGTCGAGCGCGCGCTGGTCGAGCGGGCGCAGGACCGTGAAAACCGCCGGCGGCAGGTGGTCTCGGTCACGGACGAGGGCCGGGCTCTGGTGGCGCGGTTCGCCCCGGTGTCACGCGAGATCACCGACACTTTCGCCGAGCGGTTCGGCCCCGAGCGCTACCTGCAACTGATCGCATTGCTCGACGCCTTCATCTTGGAGTGCGACGGACCAGTGACCCGCTAGACGAGAAGGGCGCGTGGTCGGCGACAACGGCCAGCATCGTTTTTTGCGCCCATTGCATTACATAATGCGCATTATCCGTACTGCGTGGTGTAGCGGCAAAGCTAAAATGTCACCCATGAACAATTCAGGAATGTCACTCTC